>JAFAAT010000045.1 GCA_023426425.1 Bacteroidota bacterium
GTTTCAAGGCCTCGGCCATAGTGACATTGGTTGTACTTGCCTGGAGTCTGCTTTCTATATTCATCTTTCCTGAAATGCGAGAGAAGGGAATGGAGCTGGCAAGAGAGAAAATGCTGGAGCAGCCTAATATGACTGAAGACCAGATCGACGAGGCACTCGAGATGACGCAGAACTATTTTATGCCTCTGATGATTGGAGGTGTAATATTTGGCTACATGTTCTTTGGTGCCATATTTTCGCTGATAGCAGCGGCACTTCCGAAGAAAAAAGGTGATGGCATGCCGCCTGCCATGCAATAACCGTAAACCCAATGCAGACAGATATTTCCATAGTTGTCCCCCTATTTAATGAGGAAGAATCCCTGCCTGAGCTGGTGGAGTGGATAGAGCGTGTATGTTCGGAGCATGGGTATTCGCATGAGGTGATCATGGTGGATGATGGCAGCAGGGACAACAGCTGGAAGGTGGTGATGGAATTGTCGAAGCAGTACCCTGCGCTGAAGGGGATTCGTTTTCAAAGGAACTATGGAAAGAGCGCTGCGCTAAATGAAGGTTTTAAGGCTTCGCAGGGTCAGGTGGTGATTACTATGGATGCGGACCTGCAGGATAGTCCTGATGAGATACCTGAGCTGTATAGGATGATAGCTGTGGAAGGATACGACCTGGTGAGTGGCTGGAAGAAAAAACGATATGATAATGCGCTGACGAAGAACCTGCCATCGAAGTTGTATAATGCAGTGAACCGGCGGATATCGGGTATTAAGCTGCACGATATGAACTGTGGCCTGAAAGCCTATAGAAGGAAAGTGGTGAAGAGCATTGAAGTGTATGGAGAGATGCACAGGTTTATACCTGTGCTGGCCATGTGGGCAGGCTTCAGGAATATTGGTGAGAAGGTGGTGGTGCATCAGCCGAGGAAGTATGGGAATTCGAAGTTTGGCTGGGAGCGGTTTATAAATGGATTCCTTGATTTGCTTTCGGTGCAGTTTATAAGCAGATTTGGGAAGAAGCCCATGCATTTTTTCGGTACTCTTGGGACGATTACATTTTTGATTGGATTCTGTATTATAGCCGGACTGGTTATTGGAAAGCTGACAGATCCTATAAATTTTGCACTTACTAATAAACCGGCGTTCTATATGGCGCTGACGACGATGGTAATCGGAACGTTATTCTTTGTAACAGGTTTTATTGCTGAACTTGTGTCCCGTAGTGCAGCCGACAGGAACCATTACCTGGTGGAGGAAATGCTGGGCTGGGAGAAGGAAACTATCGCCTAAGATATTCCCTTTAACAATACTTTATCCCTGAGCCGAACCGGCTAATTCATTTATTTCCGGCAACTTTGCTGCAATACTATTTTCATGAAGATTTTAATGCCTGTCGGGCTGGCCGTTCTGCTTGCCCTTTTTATACCTTTTATTTCGAGTGCACAGGGTCAGGGTGGTAAGCTGAGTGGTCAGATTGTGGACAACAATAGTAAACCTGTGGCTTATGCTACAGTAACCCTTTTGAAGAGTGATTCTACCGTTGCTAATGGAGACCTGACTGAGGAAGATGGAAGCTTTGAGATTGCGCCTACAGGATTTGGGGATTTTATACTTCGTGTGAATGTAATAGGATTTGAAGAAAAGTACCTGGGCCAGATAAAGATTACCGAAGCACAGCCAGTCAGGAACCTGGGGAAGGTGACGGTAGCCGCGCTGAGTCAGACATTGAATGAGGTGCAGATTACCGCTGAGCGTGCGATGATGGAGATGAACATTGACAAGAAAGTGTTCAATGTAGACAAGGCGATCACGGCCACCGGGGGAAGTGCGACAGATGTGTTGAAGAATGTGCCTTCACTGAATGTGGATGTGGATGGTGAAGTGGCTTTGAGAGGAAAGACAGCGACCATACTCATTGATGGTAAGCCGGCTACCTTGCTGGGCGGAGATGTGGCATCTGCTTTACAGAGCCTGCCTGCATCGAGCATACAGAGTGTGGAAGTGATCACGAATCCTTCGGCTAAGTACGATGCCCAAGGGATGACGGGGATTGTAAACATCATTACCAAGAAGGACAGGAAGATGGGATTGAACGGGAGCGCTTCGCTGGGAGCGGGGACTGGTGATAAATACAACGGCTCGTTTAATATCAACCTGAAGAACGATAAATGGAATGTATTCTTCAATACTAACTTCAGGTCGAACAGGAACTATCACCGCACCAACAATGAGCGCTGGCTGAATGATGGTAGCCTGGTGAGTTCGAGCTTTGAGGACAACAGGCGTAGGTTCAGCGGATGGTTTAATACCATTGGTGCAGAGTATACCTTTAACGAGAGGAATGCACTGACACTCACCCAGAACATCAATATGATGCAATGGGGGAATAATGGGGAGACAGATTTCTTTTTCTACAGCAATGGGTTCAGGGATTCCTCACAGGTGCGCGGTACACATAACCTGGGGGGACCACTTTCCAGCTCTACATCGCTGGACTACAAGCATAAATTTGCCAAGCCCAAACAGGAGTTGACTACCAACGTTACGTTTGCGAGGACACAGGTTGACAGGGAACAGAGGTTTGTCACTAACTTCTTTGACCAGAATGAAGCACAGAAATATAATACAGTAATTCAGGAAGCGCCAGGTGGTGGATCCAACACCAGCCTTAATGCACAGGTAGATTTTACCAGTCCATTCCTGTCTAAGGAAGGCCGGTTTGATGCGGGACTAAAGAGCCAGGTATTTTGGTTTGAGAGCAGCAATAATGCGGTGGTGGACTCAGGCGCAGGCTTCAAAGCTGACCCTTATCTGCAGAATGACTACAACTATAACCAGCAGATACATGCTGCTTACGTAAACTTCAGTGATCAGCGCGGGAAGTTTGGATACCAGGCCGGGCTAAGGCTGGAAGGATCGTCTTACGAGGGCACGTCATCACTGATCAATGACAGCACCTACTCGAACAAGTTTTTGAACTTATTCCCTTCAGCGTATGTGTCGTACAAGCTTGCTGAGTTGCAGACGATTTATCTGAGTTATACGAGGAGAATTGACAGGCCGAGCTTTTTCAGGATGATGCCATACAGGGATGTGTCGAACCCGATGGAGATTAGTGTCGGTAATCCCAACCTGGTTCCGGAGTTTATTCATAACACCGAATTGAACTACAGCAGGCAATTTAAAAAGGGGCACAATATCATGTGGAGCCTTTACTACCAGTACACGCAGAATCTGATCGACCGGATACGCACGCCAATAGATAGTGTGCGGACCTTATCCATGCCTGCCAACCTGAATAAAGGAATCACCTATGGTTTTGAGCTGACTGGCAAAGCGCAGATACTTCCGATCTGGGATGCGGTATTGAACTTTAACTTCTTCCAGAATGAGATCTATGGATCGAGTGCGGGAACCTCACTGGATAATAAAGGCTCGAGCTGGTTTACCAAGCTGAACACCAGCCTGAAGCTGCCAAAAGATTTCTCCCTGCAGCTGAGTGCTACCTATGAGGCTCCGAAGATTGAGGCACAGTCGAGGAGAGACGAGGTGTATTTTGTGGATTTTGCAGTGCGGAAGAACCTGTTCAATAACAGGGCTAACATAGTGTTGAATATTTCTGATATCTTCAATACGCGTAAGTATAGCACCTGGTATGACTTCCCCGGATCGTATCAATACGTGTACAGAGACAGGGAGACCCGGGTGGCTAACATAACCTTCTCATACCGGTTTGGTACTAATGAGCCTCGTGCTATGGGAAGGCGTGGCAGGCAAAGCGGCAACACCGCGCCCGTGAAAGACCGGGACAACATCAAACAAGGTGATGACGGTGAAGGGTTTTAATTTGGTACTGTTTTTGGTTTAACAAGGGTTCAAACAACAACAATGAAGAAAGCTATTTTGTTTCTGTCTTTCTGTGCTTTGGCCACGACTAGTGCGCAGGCACAATTAGGTAAGGAACTTTGGAATAAAGTGAAGGAAAACCCCGATGCGTCCAAGATCCTGGGAGGTTTGGGCTCGGGAAAGTTAACCAACACCGAGGTGATCAGCGGTCTGAAGCAGGCGCTGGAGGTCGGGACGAAGAATGCCTCAGGGAAACTGTCGGTTCAGAATGGATACTTTGGTAATGCCATGGTGAAGATACTGATGCCGCCGGAGGCGAAGAAAGTGGAGAATACACTCAGATCGCTGGGCATGGGGGATATGGCAGACAAGGCTATCCTCCAGATGAACAGGGCAGCTGAAGATGCGGCTACAAAGGCAGCACCCATCTTTATCAGTGCGATCACATCGATGTCGATTCAGGATGGGATGAACATTCTGAAAGGAGGCCAGGGAGCGGCTACGAAC
>JAFAAT010000081.1 GCA_023426425.1 Bacteroidota bacterium
ATATTGGGGACGCCGAACCAATCTGCAATTCGTATAATTGTTCCCATGTTACCGGGGTCTTGAATTGAATCGAGTGCGATGATCCAGCCGTAGGTGGGCAGGTTGGCGGGAGATGGAGGAAGACCTACCACCAGCAGTACCTGATTGGGTGTGTGGAGTGTAGAAACTGATGATAACTGGCTTTCCGAAACCGAATATACTTTGGCGTCGGGATGGTTGGCAATAAGTTCGTTATTTGCTTCAAGCCAGGGGTCAATAGCCAGGATCATTTGCACATGGGAAGCGGACTGAAGCCATTCTTTTGCGATCTTGTCGCCTTCGGCAATGAAAGCTCTGTGCTCTTTGCGGTATTTTTGCTGGGTTAACGAGCGAATGTATTTAATTTGTGCCTTAGATAACATCGGGTACAAAGCTAGAAGAATTGTCCATCTGATACATGATATTGAGAAGCGCACTTATTCCGAAGATTCTACTATGTCTTCTTATTATCTGCAGTCTGGCCTGGACGAGTTGTAATCCCACAAAGCACCTGGACGATGGTGAATATTTACTGAGGAAAAATTCGCTGAAGCTAAAAACCGACAAAAGCATCACCAGAAGAGGTGAGCTGAAGGATAACCTGGAAAGGCTTATTATTCAAAAACCGAACACCTATTTTCTCTGGAAGTTTCCTTATAAAGTTTGGCTGTATAATCTACGCTATGAAAAATATCAGAGAGACACAGCCAGTTTTCAGCTTCAGTCGAGAATCGTAGAGAAGCCTGTGGTTTTTGACAGTGTGCTGATGCGCAGGTCGACGGAAAATATGCGCAGCTATCTCTTCAACCAGGGTTATTTCTATCCTGAGGTGACGGATACTGTGGTTTATGAAAAACGGAAGGCATACGTAACGTACAATGTTAATACAGGTGTGAGTTTTTTGATTAACTCTACTATCCTGGATGTGGATGACAGCACCATTAAGCAGATTGTGGAGGCATCGATGGCCAACACAGTACTACAGCCTGGGACCGACTTTTCTATGAGCTTACTAGAGCAGGAAAGGGCACGAGTAGCGAATGTGCTGAGGGAACATGGCTACTACAGGTTTTCCCAGGAGAATATTGTTGATTTTAATCTGGACACCTTTAATAAAGCTGCCCTGAGGGTATCTACAAACCCTTTTGAGGAAGCGGTAAATTTCCTTGCACAGCAAAGGATACGTGAAAGACCCAGCCTGGATATCAGGATGACGATCAGGGCTGAGAATCCGGACGCTTATAAACGTTATCGCATTAATCGGATGGTGGTGTACCCGGACTTTGTGGGGAGGCAGGATGTGCAGGATACGACGCTTATTGAAAAAAGGGTGAATAATGTATTGTTCCGGTACCATGACTATTACATCAGAGAGAATGTTATAGCAAGGAGATTGTTCCTTGAGCAGGGCAAGTACTATAGTCAAACTGATTTTGATGCGACCATAAACCGGCTGAACATGTTGGGGGTGTTTCAGACCATTCGGATCGTGCTTGTAGAGGATACCGTTACCCAGGCGCCGGAGGATGAAGGCGTGCTAAATGCATACGTGCTCCTGACCCCTAGCAGGAAATATGATGTTACCGCAAATTTTGAGGTGTCGACTGGTACCACATATGATTTAGGCACAACCCCTACGCTGACCTTCCGGAACAGGAATCTGGCTAAAGGTGCTAACCTGCTGACAACGTCCGTGAGTGGAGGTATTGAGACCATCTATGATCCTGAGCAGGGGAATTCATTTGTTGAAAGATTTAGTTTGCTGACGAAGACCTATTCATTTAATGCGAGTCTTGACTTTCCGAAGTTTCTGTTTCCGTGGGGGCTGAGCTTTACGAAGAAAAATGCACCGCGGACTGTAGTTAGTTTGGGTACGAGTCAACTTGAAAGGATCAATTTCTTTACGCTGAGGAATGTGCATGCAGACCTGGCATATAACTGGCGGGAGACCAGTACGAAGAGCTGGGAGCTCAGGCCTGCGTTTATCAATGTGATCCGGTTACCTGAAATTTCAGATTCCTTCAGCAGAAGGCTTGCTAATAATGATTTTCTGAGGAACAGTTACAGGGAGACATTTATCGAGGGTGAGAACATTGGCTTTACCTATTCCAATCAGCTGGACCGGCAGGGGAAGAGCTATACCTATGTGAAGTTGAATTTTGAGGAAGCGGGGTCATTGATTTCTGCATTGGGTGGCATTCATGATCTGCAGTATGCACAATATATCAAGCTTGATTTTGATACCCGGAGGTATATCAACTACCACAAAGCACAGATTGCCCTGCGGTTTTATGGAGGTGTGGGTATTCCCTATGGTCAGTCGCCTACACTACCCTATCTGAAGCAGTATTTCGTGGGTGGGGCTTACTCCATTAGGGGATGGAGGATAAGGTCGCTGGGGCCGGGTAGTTATTTTTCAGAAGATCCTGAGCGGCGTGATGCTTTTATTGACAGGACCGGCGACATTAAACTCGAGTGGAACGGTGAGTTTCGATTTGATGTAGCCCAGTTTTTTGGAGGGAGTATCAAGTTGAAAGGAGCTGTATTTACTGATGCCGGTAATATCTGGTTGTCGCAACCCTCAGTAAACTATCCGGGAGGAGAGTTTAGGTTGTCGAAGCTGGGGCATGAC
>JAFAAT010000101.1 GCA_023426425.1 Bacteroidota bacterium
ATCGCAAGGGTCTTGCCTTTCCCTAACTTAAATGAAAGATTATTTACAGCAGTAAAACTCCGCGCTCCACTGAAACTGATATTCAGGCCACTGGCTTCAACTATAGTCTGCCCCGGAGTCATTTAAAACTTAAGATGCCGCACAGTAAGGCCATTATTAATAAGCTGCTTGAGTGATTCAATGCCAATCTTCAGATGCTTGTCCACATATTTTTTGGTCACAGCCACATCTCCCTCCGCTGTTTTTACTCCCTCAGGAATCATCGGCTGATCTGACACAAGGAGCAATGCTCCTGTCGGTATTTTATTGGCAAACCCCACAGAAAAAATAGTGGCTGTCTCCATGTCAATAGCCATAGCCCTGATCTTCCTCAGGTAATCTTTGAATTCGTCATCATGTTCCCACACTCTCCTGTTGGTGGTGTACACTGTGCCAGTCCAATAATCAAATGAATGATCACGTATAGTTGTTGAAATTGCCTTTTGCAGTGCAAACGCAGGCAATGCCGGCACCTCCGGAGGGAAATAATCATTGCTCGTACCTTCTCCTCTTATTGCAGCAATGGGCAGGATCAGGTCACCGACTTTATTCTTTTTCTTCAGCCCACCACATTTACCCAGGAACAAAACCGCCTTTGGATCAATAGCACTCAGCAGATCCATCATCGTAGCCGCAGTAGGGCTCCCCATTCCGAAGTTGATGATCGTAATTCCATCTGCAGTAGCAGTCTGCATGGGCTTATCCAGCCCTCTTACTTCTACACCATGACTTTCTGCAAACAGCCTCACATAGTTACTGAAATTGCAAAGAAGTATATACTCACCAAATGCATCCAGTTCCTGTCCTGTGTACCTGGGCAACCAGTTTTTTACTATTTCCTGCTTTGATTTCATAAGCTTTCCTAAAGGTAATCAAATCCCCCTCCGCCTAATTGCGTAAATGTCATACCAATGGATGCCGGTCCATTGTTAGCTTTACATTATGATCACACTGGAGGTGAACACCGCCCTGCTAAAACTAAAGCAAGTCAGCAACCGGCCCTATGTATTTGATGTCATCAGGAAAAAGTGGGTGCTGCTCACGCCAGAAGAACATGTCAGACAACATGTAATACATCACCTTACTACGGTGCTGAACTATCCTTCCGCACTTATTGCAGTTGAGAGGAAGATCCTGGTAGGAAAGCTGGCCAAGCGATTTGATATAGTCGTATTCGATAGAAATCACAAGCCCTGGATGCTCATCGAATGCAAGGAACCTGCGGTCGATATCAACGAAAAAACACTCTACCAGCTGATTAGCTATCACAGTGCGATACCCTGCAAATACTGGTTGCTCTCTAATGGACACCAGAACTTCTGCGCCGAAGTTTCGGAACAGGGTACTGTTCAATGGAGGGACAGCCTACCGGTCTATGGTTGAAGAGTAGGTGTTGGAATAGAGCGCTTTTAAGGCTGTTTGCAGGATCTTATCACCTTTCGAATACACTTTGAAGTAGCCGTTGTTTCTGAAGAGGAAACGCGCCAGCTGCGCCTTAAGCTGAAGCTGGAAGTAAGCCTTGCTTGCCGGGTCTCTTAATACCTGCTCAAGCTGCGGTTTCATTTTCTCCGGTATATTGTTCTTAAAAGCCACAACCAGTTCTTCTGTTGTAAACTCCCTCTGGAAAGTCTCTACATTCTTAAACTGCCTCAGCTCCCGGCGGTTACGGATAAAATAGTCCCACAAAATATTTCTTGTGCTTTCACTGAACACCAGGTTAAGAATATTTGTGTTTAGTCTCAATGTATCATAGGGAACAAAGATATCCGGAGTGATACCACCGCTTGCATATACCGGTCTCTTGTTGGCAGTGTAATAGATAGTCGTATCCGGCTGCTGAAGAGTGTCCTTACCAGTCAGCTCACCAGTTTCAAACCGGTGCAGGAAGTCTTCTGTGTAAGCCTGTCGCCCTTTTTCGTATGAGCGTTGAATGCTCCTGCCCGATGGTGTATAGTATTTAGCTACCGTAAGTCTGATAGCAGAACCATCATCCATCTCATATTGCTCCTGGACGAGACCTTTGCCATAGGTTCTTCTTCCCACAATGATACCCCTGTCCCAGTCCTGCACCGCACCTGCAAGTACTTCACTTGCAGACGCTGAACTCTCATCCACCAGTATTGCCAGCCTACCTTCTTCAAACGAGCCCACTTCTCCGGCTTTATAATCATTCCTCGGAGATCTTCTTCCTTCCGTGTACACAATCAGCTTGTCTCCACTCAGGAACTCATCAGCGATCAGGGTTGCGTCTTCCAGATATCCTCCAGGGTTTTGCCTAAGGTCGAGAATAAGGTTCTTCATGCCTTCCTTCATCAATGTCTTAAGCGCTTTGCTGAATTCATCGTATGTAGTGGCACTAAACCTGTTGATCTTAATATAGCCTGTAGATGTATCGAGCATGATGCTTGCCTCTACGCTATATAGTGGGATTGCGTTCCTCTCGATTACTACCTTCTTTACTCTGTCCGTATCTGAAGGCATCAGCGTCACAAGCACTTTACTATGCTGCTTGCCTCTTAGCATCTTTATGATCCTGTCAGAGTTGATGCCAGTCCCTGCAACCACACTGTCCTCAACCTTGATCAGTTTATCGCCAATATCCACTCCTGCCCGCTGTGCAGGACCATTTTCGATGACCTGAGTAACCTGTATCGTATCGCGTATGATTGAGAATTCAACTCCAATACCAAAAAAACTTCCCTCCAGGTCTTCGTTTATCGATTGTAGTTCTTCCGGCTGAATATATACCGTATGCGGATCCAGGTGGCTCAGGATGCCATTTACAGCATCGCGGTAGAGATTGTTGATGTTTACGGAATCAACATACTTCTCATTGACAAGGTCGATGATCTGTTCAAGCCTGTCGTTTCGTTCAATAACAGTTTGTATGTCTCGTTTGTTCCGCAGTGAATCCCGCAGGTTGAACCCGAGCACCATACCAAATATCATGACGAAGGAGAAAAGTAGAGGAGTCCAAACCTTCAACCTGCTGCCTCTTTGTTCATTCATTTCCTAAAAATGACCGCAAAGTTAGTCGCTATGGATCAATATAAGTAACGAAATAAATATCAGCCTGGCTGATTTAAAACATTAGGAATTTGGCGGCGGGAAACGCAAATTTGTACAATAATAACACGCTTCATGGCTTCACTACTATTGGTTGAAAGCGGCTCTACGAAAACTGACTGGTGTCTGCTCAAACGTTCCGGTAAGCCCACCCAATTCAAGACCTCGGGAATCAATCCCTATCTCCAATCGCCCGCGGAAATTTCCGGCATGCTTGAAAGAGAGCTGGAATGGGATTCGCTCCGTCACAAACCTGACAGGATCGTCTTTTATGGTGCAGGTGCGGGGAAAGCTGCACAGCAGAAAGTCCTGGAACAAGTGCTGAAAAGCTTTTTCAGAATAAACGAAATTGAAGTTCAGGGAGATATGATGGGGGCTGCACGTGCTATGTGCGGTGAGGAAAAAGGTATTGTCTGTATCCTGGGAACCGGAAGCAACTCCTGTTATTACAACGGTAAAAAGATTCAGGAACAACAAGCTTCCCTTGGATTTATTGCAGGAGATGAAGGAAGTGGCAATTACATGGGCAAACGAATTCTTCAGTATTATGCCTATAATACTTTTGACGAGGAGCTTAGAATGGCTTTTGAGATGAAGTTCGGGAATGACATATCGAAGATCATTACGAGGCTTTATGCAGAGCCTTTCCCCAACCGGTATTTAGCCACATTTGTTGAGCTATTAAAAGAAAACAGAGGGCACTACATGGTTGAAAACATCGTTGAGGACTGCCTCAATGATTTTTTCCACTACCACATTCTGAAGTACCGGCAAAGCTGGAAGCTTCCATTATTCTTTACGGGTTCGGTAGCCAGAGAGTTTGAGGATGTAATCATTGCGCTCTGCAGGCAATACGAGCTGGAACTGGGGAAAATCGAAAAGAGTCCAATGGAACACCTGATTCAATACCATAGAAGAGTAATGAAACAATCGTAAGACATCTCTTTCCATGTGAAGGTGAATTATCGTATCGAAACTAATTTTTTACCAGTGCTGAAATAACAAAGCCCCGCGAATGCGGGGCTTTGTGTTAGATATTAGATTGAAACTAGTCTCTTCTGAGGTTAGGGAAAGGAGGAGCTACGTTAGAAGGTCCTTCTTCGCCTTGATTAGCTGCACGGAAAGTAACAGTGTTTTCGCTGCCAGTTCCACCATATTGGAAGATGAAACGAGTGCGGTCGATACCATGTCTGTCGCTCATGTGAGAGATCACTGCATTTACGCGATCCCAGCTACGCTGCTGCTGAACTTTGCTTGCATTACCGTTACCGATGATAACAACCTTACAAGTTGGGTTTGCCTGCATTTGAGCTGCCAGGTTAGCAAGTTGAGATTCCATAGCTGAGCTGATTCTGCTGCTGCTACCGGAGAAGCTCAGGCTACCTGCACCGATGTTAGGGCAACCAGATACTGCAGTACCACAACCATCAGGGCAAGGACATTTACCTACACCGTCAGCATCAACTGGTTGACACTCAGTTGGAGTGATCAGTTGTTTGTCACGATAGTCAGGAACACCGTCGCCATCTGTATCAAGCGGACAACCCTTAGTATCTACTGCTACACCAGCAGGAGTACCAGGACATTTGTCGAACTGATCAGCTACGCCATCTCCGTCTGAATCTGAAAGGATTGGATCAGGCAGGCGCATATGGCGAGGATCGCTAAGTTCGCTGTAAGCATGATCCAGAGGATTAACCCACCACAAAGGCAGTACGTTAGTACGCTTATTGCCGAGGTTGAAGTTCAGACCAAGAGAAAGGTAGTTGTAGATGTCATGCTCAGCAGAGATACCACCATCGTTAGCGATTTCAACTCCATCCATATAGTCTACGAAAGGCAGACCTACGCGATCTTCGATTGAAAGGACTACACGATCACTGAGCTTAAACTGAACACCAGCACCAGTAGTAAGTATGAAATCGAAACGGTCACGTGCTCTAAATTCGAAGTCTCCATCTTGCATGTTCTGTACGAAGTCACGAGATGTGCTTCTATCTTCCCAGGCAACACTGGTTCCGTACCCTGGAACTGTAGTATAGTCGTAACGGTTTCCTGCTCCGTTTTCTCTATCAATAAATACATCGTAATTGTTGATACCTAAACCTAACAAGCCATAAAAGTTAAAAGAGGTACGTGCTTTATGGAAGTTAATGTTGTTTGTAGACGCCACCAACTGGAGAGAAAACTCGTCCATGCTAGTGCGGTAGTTATGATACACCTGATCTGGTGCATAAGCGCGCCAAGGTCCATTGTTTGGATTAGAAGAACGATAATCCTGACCGGTAGCGCGGCCGTGCATGTATTGGAATCTCAGAGAGAATACATAACCGAGTGCTTTACGGACAGTAAGACCGAAGCCAACGGCATCCAGGGGCTTCTTAGCTGTAAAAGGAGTGTTTGAAGTAACATCACCAATTACATTCAGCAGACCGAGATTCACACCTACTTCCCACATGTTGTTGGGTTTTGGAGGGAACACCGTCTGGTGGTTCATGTAACGACGATACTGTTCGAGACGCTTTCCTTTGTAGTAGCTGGAGTCCAGAACATCATAGTTTTCACCACGATACGTCATATCGCGGCCTGACCAGCTTGCAGTGGCTGACTCACTTTCTTGTGCCGTAGCCGGTTGCGCTGCTAATATCGAGCATAGTCCAGCAAGCAATAGGTACTTTTTGTTGACCATAACAGATTTGTTTATGTTAAAGATTTTGGTTAAAATAGATATGTGACAAAGGTATAGTAGACTTTTAGAAAAACAAAATAACTACGTTTTTTTTTAATACCAAGGGATTTGTTAAAAGGACTATGCCAAATTAATCTTTCAGTTTTCAAATCCTTCTGCGAGTTTTGCCCGAAGGATTATTTTTACCCGGTAGATGGAGCTAGTCAAAAAGGTTATTGGAGAGGAACTTGCGATCTTTGAGAAGAAGTTTGCAGAGGCTGTGAAGGGTACCAACCCTTTGCTGGACCGCATTATGCGGTTTATTATCAAGCGAAAAGGAAAGCAGATGAGGCCCATGTTTGTGTTTCTTTCGGCGCAGATTGCGGGGGAGATAAACGATAACACCTACAGGGCTGCGTCCTTGATTGAACTCCTTCACACAGCAACACTTGTGCACGACGACGTGGTTGACAATGCTATGGTTCGTAGAAATTTTTTCTCAATCAACGCGCTATGGAAAAATAAAATAGCTGTTCTGGTGGGTGATTATCTGCTGTCGAAGGGGCTTTTGCTGTCTTTGGAACATGGAGATTTTCAGACACTGCAGATTACATCGAGGGCGGTGAAGGAGATGAGTGAGGGGGAATTGCTGCAAATGGAGAAGGCAAGGAAGCTTGATATCAAGGAAGAAGTCTATTTTGAGATCATCAGGGCTAAAACAGCCTCGCTGTTATCTGCTGCGTGTTCGGCGGGGGCGTATTCGGCAAGGCAGGACAAGGAGGTTGCGGAGTTTTTCAGGTTGTTTGGCGAGAAAGTGGGCATTGCGTTTCAGATAAAGGACGACCTTTTTGACTATGGGAGTGAGGACGTAGGCAAGCCGACGGGGATTGATATCAAAGAGAAGAAAATGACGCTACCCCTGATTTATGCGCTCCAGCATACAGATGCCACGGTAAGGCGTAAGATGATTTATATAATCAAAAACCAGAACACGGACCGGGCGAAGGTGAATGAAGTGATAAGTTATGTAAGGGCGTCGGGGGGCATAGAATATGCGCGGAAAAAGATGCAGGAGTATCAGGCCGGTGCATTAGAGATGCTGGACAAATATCCTGAGTCGGCGGCTAAGGATGCACTGAAAGACCTTGTGAATTTTGTAATTGACAGGAAGTATTAGTGTATGAACGGGGGCTGGTCGGGAGGAATTCGGGAGGCCATTCGCAGGCCATTTACAGGCCTTTTACAGGCCTTTTACGCGCCTTTTACGCTTCATTTAGCGACCCGACAGAATTGTTGTGCGGACAGCAGTCGGTATTAATTCGATTATCTTGCAGGCAAAATTGATTTTTTGATGAGTTTTAAGCGATACCTGGTGACGGCGGCCCTACCCTATGCCAACGGACCGGTTCATATAGGGCATTTGGCAGGATGTTACCTTCCGTCTGATATTTATGTGCGTTATCTGCGTGCTCAGAAGCGGGACGTGAAATATGTGTGTGGCAGTGATGAACATGGAGTGCCCATTACCATCAGGGCTATGAAGGAAGGAACGAGCCCGCAGCAGGTTGTGGACAAGTATCACCAGATGACCAAAGAAAGCTTTGAGCAGATGGGAATCTCTTTTGACATCTATAGCCGTACCAGCAACAAGACCCATCATGAGACTTCACAGGCTTTCTTCAGGAAGTTGTATGAAGACGGGGTATTTGAAGTGCGGGAGTCGGAGCAATACTATGATGAGGAAAAGCAGATGTTTCTTGCGGACAGGTATATTGTAGGGACTTGTCCGGTGTGTTCGAATCCGGGTGCTTATGGAGATCAGTGTGAGAAATGTGGATCAAGCTTGTCGCCGGAACAGTTGATAAATCCGAAGAGTGCATTGAGCAATGCAGTTCCGATTAAGAAGGTGACACAGCACTGGTATTTTCCATTGAATAAGTATGAAGAATGGCTGAAAGAATGGATTGTGGAGGGTAAGAAAGACGAGTGGAAGGCGAATGTGTATGGTCAGTGCAAGAGCTGGATAGACAGCGGGCTGCAGCCGAGGGCGATGACCCGGGATAGTAACTGGGGCGTGCCGGTTCCGGTGGAAGGGGCGGAGGGAAAGGTATTGTATGTATGGTTTGACGCACCTATAGGATATATCAGCGCGACGAAGGAGCTCACACCTATGTGGAGTGATTACTGGCAGGATGAGGAGACGAAGCTTGTGCATTTTATAGGGAAGGACAACATCGTATTTCATTGCATCATTTTTCCGGCGATGCTGAAGGCACATGGGAAGTTTGTGCTACCGGATAATGTGCCTGCGAATGAATTTTTGAATATTGAGGGAGAAAAAGTGAGCACATCGAGGAATTGGGCGGTGTGGGTGCATGAGTATTTGAAAGACTTTCCTGATCAGCAGGACCTGCTGAGATATGTGCTATGTGCAAATGCTCCGGAGACAAAAGACAATGATTTTACCTGGAAAGATTTTCAGACCAGGGTGAACAGTGAGTTGTCGGGGAACCTGGGCAACTTTGTGAACAGGGCATCTGTGATGATGCACAAGCTATGTAAGGGAAGAGTTCCGCAACTACATAGTGAGGCGATGAATGAAACTGACCGGCAGCTGGTTGAGGACATCAGTAAGGCTGCTGAGAGTGTGACACAATCGCTGGAGGCTTATCGATTCAGGGATGCGCTGGCGGAGGTGATGGCCTTGTCTGCGAAAGGGAATAAATACCTGCAGGTGAATGAGCCGTGGAATCTGGTGAAGACATTGGAAGCGAATCCTGAAAACCAGATGCGGATTGACAACTGTATACATCTGTCGTTACAGCTTTGTGCTAACCTGGCTATATTGGTTAATCCATTTCTGCCATTTACTGCGAAGAAGATGTGTCATATGATGAAGGTGGTAGAGAAGATGCTGGATTGGGAAAATGCGGGGAAGATTGAATTGCTGAAACCGAATTATCCATTGCGCGAACCGCAAATACTATTCAAGAAAATAGAAGACAGTGAAGTTGCCGCACAAGTGCAGCGACTGCATGACAACTTAAAACAGAGCACGATGACTGAAAATACCCCTACCCCACCGGCTGAGGAGCAACCGAAGGAAGAAGCATTGAAGCCAGAAATCCAGTATGATGATTTTGCGAAGATGGACTTCAGGGTGGGGACGATAGTTAGTGCAAGCAAAGTGGAGAAAGCAGACAAGCTATTGAAACTAGAAGTGGATATGGGGTTTGAAAAGCGTACGATTGTTTCGGGAATTGCTTTGCATTTTCAACCTGAGGAAATTGTGGGTAAGCAGGTGACTGTGGTGGCGAACCTTGCGCCGAGGAAGATGAGGGGTATAGAGAGTCAGGGGATGATACTGATGGCTGAGAACAAGGATGGCAAGCTGATATTTGTATCTCCTGATGTGAAGGCGGATGAAGGAAGTGCTGTGAAGTAGTTCAGACCTCTTCTATGTTGTGGTCTTCATCGGGGTGGAAATGGGTATAGACTACCCTGGCTTTGGAGGCACCGATTACGCGAGTAAGTTCCCGTTCTGTAAGTTCGCTGATGTTCTTTACAGAACGGAACTCTTTGAGCAGTTCGGTGGCAGTCTTCTGACCGATTCCCGGTATGGACTCCAACTCGTTTTTGATGGTGCCCTTGCTGCGGGTGCTCCGGTGAAAGGTGATACCGAAGCGGTGTACTTCATCACGGATGCGTCTGATGAGCAGATGTGCAGGGCTATCGAATGGAAGCTGGAGTGGATCTTTATCGCCGGGGAAGAAAATAGACTCTTCTCTTTTGGCGAGGCCGATGAGCGTTAGCTTGCCTGTGAGGCCGAGCTTTTCGATGCTTTCCATTGCAGCGCCCAGCTGACCTTTTCCGCCGTCAATGATCACCAGTTGTGGAAGTGGTGCTTCTTCATTGACCAGTCTTGAATATCGACGGTAGACGATTTCGCTCATGGATGCAAAATCGTTGATGCCTTTGACTGTTTTAATGTGAAAGTGTCTGTAGTCTTTTTTGTAGGGCTCACCGTTTCGGAAACAGACCATAGCGGCTACCGGATAGGAGCCCTGGAAATTGGAGTTGTCGAAACATTCGATATGGGTGGGTAGCTCGGGAAGTTGCAGCGAATCCTGTAATTCCTGTAGCACCTGGTTTCTTTGTTCTTCTGTTTGCTTTGTGAGCATGAGTGAACTCTTTCTTCGGAGTTCGGATTTGAAGATCTCTGCGTTCTTGAAACTTAGGTCGAGAAGCTTTTTTTTGTCACCTGCTTTAGGCGTAATGACTTTCAGGTCTTTTTCTATTACTTCGATAGGGAAAGGCACTATCAATTCTCTGGCCTGACTACCTGATTTCTCCCGCAGCCTTGCTACAGTAAGCGCTAGGACTTCCTCGTCTGGTTCTTCCAGTTGCCTTTCTACGAAGATGGAGTTGGAGTAGATGATACTACCGTTGTTGATCATCATGTAGTTGATCACGGCTTCGTCACCGCCTGAGAGGATGGTGGCTACATCGATGTTTCCAAGATGAGGATTGACGACGGTGGATTTTACCTGGTATTGCTGTAGAGATTCGATGCGGTCGCGGACTATCTGGGCTTTTTCGAACTGCATGGAAGCTGCCAGATCTGACATTTCCTGTTTGAGGGTACGAATGACCTCTGCTGTATTTCCCTTTAGTATGTGGCGAACCTGCTGAAGATGTTCCATGTAGTCTTCGGGAGTCTGGAGGCCTTCGCAGGGTCCTTTGCAATTTCCGAGATGGTATTCGAGGCAAACCTTAAACTTCCCTTTGGCGATGTTGCCCGGTGCGAGATTCAGGTTGCAGGTGCGAAGCGGAATGGTTTGCTTGACAAGATTCAGCAGTTCGCGGAGGGTGGACACACTGGTGAAAGGGCCGAGGTATTCGGAGCCGTCGCGAATGATGGTTCTGGTGACGAATACGCGGGGGAAAGGTTCCTTTTTGATGACGACGTAGGGATAGGTTTTATCGTCTCTGAGGTTGATATTGAACCTGGGCTGGTAATGTTTTATGAGGGAGTTTTCCAGCAGGAAGGCATCATGTTCGGAGTCGGTGACGGTGAAGTCTATGGAATGAATGAGCGAGACGAGGCGTCGGGTTTTGTAGTTGTCGACTGTTTTGTTGAAATAGGAGCCTACGCGTTTTCGCAGGTCTTTTGCTTTGCCCACATAGAGCAAAACCTGATTGTGATCATAGTATTTGTAGCACCCTGGCTGATGGGGTATAGACCCTGCTATTTCTCCAAACTCCTCTCTCGTCATCTTGCGGCTTAATACAAAAATCGGTATTCTATTCGTAAGTCTTTGTCGGGGCCGATTGCTGCAGTTTCCCGTTCCTGGATCTGCAGTACCTTGACCGGTGCGTAGTAAAGTTTCTGCTGTTTGCTGCCGAACCGACCTTCCTCTGCTGTTTCTACGTAGATGGATTTGATTTTATTGTTGACAGGGTCGGTGACGATCTGCAGGCTGCGGGTAAACAGGTCTGGATTAGCAGCTTCGTAATAGAAAATCCTTGAATCTGTGGCGTCGTCGTTGAGGATGGAGAAGTTGTACTGACCCAGATACCTGGGATCACTGATGTCTGCCTTAGCGAACAGCTTGACGATGCTTGCCCAATCTACCAGCTGAGCGGAAATCATAGTGCTGTCGGTCTTGTTGTTTAATACTGTGAATTTCTGCAGCGTGAACGGCTGACCGAGGTAAGTGTCAAACTGATCTTTGGCAAATTGTACGACTGAAAAATAGGTTCCTGCGGATGGATCAGGAGCAGGCTGGGCTTCGTCGGCGGCGTTTTGGCAGGCGCTGAAAGTGAGCATCAGTAAGAGAGACACCAGGTATTTGGGCACAAGCAGTTGTTTGTCAGCTAAATTATTACCATTCTGGCTGTCGAGCAACTAAAGCTGTGAATTCCCGTCGGTCTAGTTCAACTGTGGGTTGAGCGGTAGGTTCACCAGGTGTTCGAAGTCCTTACCCAAAGACATTACTGCATTTTTCCAGATAAGGTCTGTGTCTGTTTCAAATAGAATCTCGGGTGTGAGGTCGGCAACCAGCCAGGAACCTGCCTGGATTTCCTTTTCCAATTGGCCGGGAGACCAGCCGGCGTAGCCTACGAAGAGACGCAAGTCGATGGGTTGATAGTTGTTGGACAGGACGGTTTCCTGAAGTGCTTCATAGGAGCCACCCCAGTAGATGCCGGGTCCTATTTCATTTCCACCGAATACGCCGGGCATGCGGTGGAGCATGTGCAATGTATCGAGCTGGACGGGGCCGCCCTGATACACATTCAAAAGGGGAGTATATAGTTCGGGGAGTAAATCTCCGAGGGTCAGTTGAGTAGGACGGTTTAGTATGAAACCTACAGACCCTTCGGGTCCATGTTCACAGAGTAAAATCACTGCCCGTGCGAAATTAGGGTCATTGAGAAATGGTTCTGCGATAAGTATCTTACCAGTCTTCAGTTCTTCGTTCGTTCGTTTATGCAGATTCAAAAAGTCCATAGCTACTAAATTTATCATGATCTCACTTAAGGTCAAAAAAAGTTGTGCCCCATGGAGTGCTTGTAATGGAAATCAGGGAAATAGGGTATCATCTTAACAGTGCTTTACAATTTCGGCAGGAAGTGGGAAATGCTTTACATTTACGGCCTTGATCCGCTAACATGTTAGTATATAATGTTCTTCTTTTTCTGGTGACGATTGTAGGGGGTAGCGCTCCACTGTGGGTTCGCAGGCTAAGGGAGAATAACACGAACTATCTTCTTGCATTTTCAGGGTCGTTCCTGTTATGTATCACGCTTTTGCATTTGCTTCCTGAGACGTTTGAAGAGATTGGTCATGACGCTGGAATTTATGTATTAGGAGGTTTTTTTCTGCAGCTGATCATACAGAGACTGACGCATGGGGTTGAGCACGGACACACGCATATTCATGTTGATGGTCATGGACATGCGCATGGTGCGAAACATCATGAACATGAACACGTGCTTAGTGTGCCTTTGATTTCGATAGTAGGTGGATTGTCTCTGCACGCCTTTATGGAGGGTATACCTCTTGGGTTTAACTACAGAAACGAGGCAACGAGCACATCACTATACCTTGCTGTGGCTGCGCACAAGCTACCCGAAGCTATGCTGCTTGCGTCCCTGGTCAGCAATGTGAAAGGGAGGAAAGCTGCAATATGGGTGCTTTTACTTTTTTCCTTGTTGACGCCTGTTGCGGCGGGGCTTGCGGACCTACTTGGCAAGAAGTACTTTTTAATGAGTTCGATTGTGACCTGGATAATTCCGGTAGTAGCAGGGGCATTTATTCATATTGCGACGACTATATTCTTTGAGAGTGGGACGAGGCAGCATCTGCTAACGAAGTCAAAGATTGCTGCTATAGTCCTGGGCGTAGGGGTAGGCTTAACAACACTTTTGTTTGAATAGCTCTACATTTGAGTGGCTATGCATAGACTTGCGATAATTGCCGGATTGTTTGTCTCAGCCTGTTGTCTGTTTCCACGTAAATCAGTGGCGGGAGAGGAGGCACAGGCGTTGTTATGGCGAGTTGAGCACCCGACACTTCAATATCCTTCATTTCTCTTTGGGACCATACACCTGATCTGTCCGGAAGATTATTTCTGGACGGAGCGTATGGACAGCGCACTTGGAATGTGCGAGGAGGTTTGTTTTGAAATGGACATGGATGATCCGGGATTGCTATCTGCTATAGCAGTGGGAATGCTCGACAATTCGGGGAAAGTGCTGGAAGATTATTTTACTCCTGAAGAATATGGAGTTCTGAAAGCGTTTATGACTGACAGCCTTGGTGTTCAGATTGATATGTTTCAGAGGCTGAAACCTGCAGCATTGCAGACGTTGTTTGCAGCCAGTACTGCTCCGTGTGAGACGCCGGTGTCGTATGAGTTGAAGATAATGGAGATTGCAAAGGAAAGAAATGTGTCGATAACAGGTCTGGAATCACCACAGGAACAACTCGACGTGCTCAACAGTCTGCAGGATGAAAAAGTGCTGGAGGAATTGATCAGAAGCATTAAAGACCGCAAAGAAGCGCACCAGGAGTACCGGGAATTATTGGGGGCCTACAAAAGACAAGATCTGGATTTACTTTCCAGGTTGCTGGAGGCCTCAAAGCTTTCGGATGAAGAGAAGGATGTATTTCTATATACCCGGAACAGGAAATGGGTGTCGAGAATACAGGATAAGATGGAGCAGCGACCGGTGTTTTTTGCTGTAGGGGCTGCGCATCTTGGGGGAGAAAAAGGGCTTATTCAATTACTGAGAGCAGAGGGGTATGTGGTAAAGCCCGTTTTGTGATCAGGAATCTTCTTGTTCTTCTAATTTCCCTTAGGGAGGTAGTTAGCGTGTTTTTGTTTTTTTGTTTCTGCGT
>JAFAAT010000140.1 GCA_023426425.1 Bacteroidota bacterium
CTTCACCACTGCTTGCCCGCTCTTTGAGGTAATACTGAATGGGCTCGATGGCTGCCGGGTTTCCTCCGTTCCATCCTCCATTGGAAGGAAAACCTCCATGTCCGAACTTACCCATAGTTAACTCAACCGAATTGGCCGGGAACATGTACACATCCTGTTTCGCCAGTGCTTCTGTGAGTTCGCGCATGGGAGTGATATTATCCACCACAATCACTCCGCGACCATGGGTACCGAGCACCAGATCATGTGTTCTGGGATGTATCTGGATATCCCTTACGAGCGCATATTCCGGGATATTGTTCTTCATTCTGAACCATGAAGCCCCGCCATCAACAGTGGCGAAAAGTCCCATTTCAGTTCCGAGGAACAACAGATCGCGGTTTTTGATGTCTTCTTTGATCTTGTGCGCGAACCCAGTGAACTCGTCACTACCCAAACGTTGCCAAGTTTTTCCCATATCGGCTGATTTTGCGAGGTAGGTTTTATGGTCGCCGTACATGTGGTTGTCGAAAGTGGCATAGACCAGATTCCTGTCGTACAAAGATGGTTCGATGCTACTGACCCAGGTTTGGGCTGGAATACCTGCTGCCGTGTAGTTTTTCGACACGTTCTGCCAGGTTTTGCCGCCATCAGTGGTGTACTGCAGGTTTCCGTCATCTGTGCCGACCCAGATTAGTTTCTCGTCGAGCGGGGATTCTGCAATGGTGAAAATGGTGCAGTGATTTTCCGCGGAAGTGTTATCGGCGCTAAGGCCTCCTGACTCTTCCTGGTTCTGCTTGGTCTTGTCGTTCGTGGTCAGATCCGGCGATATTCTTTCCCAGATTCTTCCCTGGTCTGTGGATTTGTAGAGATACTGCGCGCCTACGTAAAGGTTCTTTTTGCCCGTCGCTCCGGTTACAATGGGTGTGTTCCAATTCCAACGCAATTTCTCTTCCCTGCTGGTTTGCTGGGGTTTAATTGTCACTGATTTGAGGGTAGTCAGATCAATTCTGGCCATGTTGCCCCCCTGTGACTCTGCATAGGCAGTGTTGGGATCTACACCATCAGGCACTGTCCAGAATCCGTCGCCAAAGTAGACGTTCATCCAGTTTGAATTGCCGACACCTCCAGGAGCAGCTGAGGGCGCCATCCAGCTACCATTGTCCTGCAGTCCACCATAGATCCTGTAAGGGTCCTGATTGTCGATAGCCACGTGATAGAATTGCGCGACGGGAAGATTGTGGACAAACATCCATGTTGCTCCCCGGTCCAGGCTGATATATACTCCTCCATCGGTACCGAGATACATCTGATTGGTGTAATTGGGATTGATCCAAAGTGCATGGTGGTCTGCATGGACCCAGCCGCCGTCGTAGGAAGCTTCTGAGAAGGAGTAGCCACCATCATTGGAGTAGGAGAAACTATATGCAGGGCGGTAAACCCGATTGGAGTCGAGGGGATCGAACATGAGCGTGCTGAAATAAAACGGCCTGGATACCACATTCATCGTTGCGCTCTGATGTTTCCAGTTTTCTCCTCCATCTTCAGAGATATACAGACCTGTTTCTTTAGACTCTACTATTGCAAGCAATCTTCTGGGTGCGCTTGGAGACAGAGCAAGTGCTACCCGCCCAAAAGGCTTTTGCGGGAGGCCTTTTTTGAGCTCTTTCCAAGTCTTTCCACCATCAGTGCTTTTATAAATACCGCTGCCATTTCCACCAGAATTGAAAGAGTAAGGAGTTCTGCGGAACTCCCAGGTGGTTGCATAGACCACGTCAGGATTTTTGGGATCTATTGATACATCGGCACAGCCTGCTTTCTCATTTATGTATAGCACCTTGCTCCAGTTTAGACCACCATCGGTAGACTTATAGAGCCCGCGGTGCTCGCTATCACTCCATAAAGGGCCTGGCGCGGCTACGTAAACGATGTTGGAATTCCTGGGATGTACTACAATCTTTGCAATGTGTTCGGTGCTATCCAAGCCTATCTTTTGCCAGTTGCTTCCGCCGTCCTTAGACTTGTACATACCATCGCCTATTGATACTGAGTTCCGCATGTTACTCTCTCCGGTTCCTACATAGACTACCGAAGGGTTTTGCTGGTCGACTGCGAGGGCTCCGACACTCTGGCAGTATTTGTCGAACAATGGCTTCCATGAGGCACCTGCATTTGTGGACTTCCAGACGCCACCGCCGGCTGTTCCGACATAGATGGTTTTGTTGTCACTTGCTACGCCATCTAATGCTGTAATTCTCCCACTCATGGTACCGGGGCCAAGGTGGCGTGCTTCCATAGCACCGAAGGTGTATGAATTGATTGCGGACTGTGCGAAAGTCAGCGTAGCGCTGAACACGGCGCAGGAGAGAAGAATTGCAGCTTTCATAAACAGGTTGGTTTAGCCAAAAAAAGCCCGGAAGACCGGGCTTTTTTCAATCTGAAGATATTAGTTGGATGGTTTGAAGATACTTTCGTCGATAGTTGGATTGATTTCCACTTCTGTAAGGGTGACAGGTCCCATGTCTGACTCAACTGTCATTGGGATTGTGATTCCCTCAGGAAGTTTTTTGAAGTTGGAAAAGCTATTAGTGGCTTCTACCTCTTTGCCATCTGCGTTTATCTTCTGTACTTCTCTTAGCAAATGGTAATTTGCCACATCAAAGAAAAGTGTTTTCTCTTTACCGTCTTTCTTAATCAACTTCAGCTTGTAAGTTTCAGTACCTTCCATTTCATCTTTACCGAGGAGTTCAATCTTGCTTCCTTTTTGCTGATAGTCCACCAGTTCCCCCTGGAGATCGAGTTGGTCCTGCATTTCTTTGATCTGGTCTGCTGTCAGGGCTTCCGGCTGAGTTTGTCCTTGAATTGGGAAAAACACCCACCCTTCTGTAGGAGTAACGATCATGTAGTTTTTCATACCCATCAGGTCAAATTCCATCCGCATAGCTTTTTTGTCTGCGATTACATAGCTAACGGGAAACTCAGTTCCATTACCGGTTACGTTTCCTACCATTTTGAATCCTTTTACTTTCCTCCAGTTATCAGCACCACCGATTGCTTCAATATGCTTCTTGACAATTTCTTCTGCAGTTTGAGCAAAGGCTACACAACTGCCGGCGATCATAGCGAGGGCTAAAAACGAGGTTTTTAGAAGTTTCATAAGTTTTATGTTTAAACGAATTCGAAATTAGGATAAATATGTGCTCGTTTATCCATTTAACTCCGTCAAAAGTTGAAAATAAATCAAGACTGTGAAACCCCGATACCCCTGAGGGGGGAATGTCGTATATACGGTCGCGACTAGGGCTCGGTCCTGGGTTCCAGAGCTTCGTCGATCTTCCGGATCATTCCATCCAGTTCCTGCTGAACTACAGGGCTGTGGAAAGATTCGATGGCGCTGTCCGCGGCATACATAAGCAAACACATGGCGACGAAATCCTGATCATCCTTTCCGGCATAGCTGTTTCTGAGCTCCATAATTTTATCATCTGCCACTTTCACTGCCTTGCGGACGGCCTCTTCTTCCTCGGGATTGATCCGAATACGGTAGCTACGACCTGCCAACCAGACGCTAATTGGAATGAGTTTTTCCTGATCTTGCGACATAATTAAACAGTTTCTGCCTTGGCATCTTTCTCCTCAGCTTCTTCATAGTGCTTGTGGATCAACTTCTTCTGGAATATCAAAAGCGTGAGGACGCCGACGGAGATTGCGGCATCCGCTATATTGAACACCGGCTCAAAAAACTGAAAGTTCTTTCCCCCCACAAAAGGGATCCAGTGTGGCAGGGGTATATCAACCATTGGGAAATAGAGCATATCTACTACTTTCCCGTGAAACAGCTTCCCATATCCCTCTCCGAATGGGACCAATTTAGCTACATGAAAGGAGCTTTCGGTGAAAATCATTCCGTAGAAGATACTATCAATCAGGTTGCCTAACGCACCTGCGAGGATCAGAGAGCCGCAAATGATTACACCACGGCTATAGTTCTTTACGATCAAGCGCTTAAGGAGGTAAAAACCGAACACTACAGCGCAAAGGCGAAAGAGGGTGAGGATCAGCTTACCAGTGTCTGCCTGGCCAAGCTTCATCCCGAAAGCCATGCCTTCATTTTCGATAAAGTGTAAGCGAAACCAATCACCAATTACATTTACTTCTTCCCCGTAATAAAAGTTTGTCTTGATGTAGTACTTCGAAGCCTGATCGATGATCAGGATAAGAAGAACTATCAGTATGGCGTGGCGATATCTCACTGTTTCGGATTATTGCGCCAAAGATACAGTCTCAGGCATTAAATAGATCGGCTGAGTGAAGCTGATTAAGTTGCCGTTTTGCATGAAAGAAAATAGTTTATTTTGTCGTCTGAACTTGTTGTGCACAGACTTCTCACCATATTCCTTGCTATATCGCTAATCTTCCCTGTGGCTGGAAGCTACCTGGCATTACGGATCAGGCAGCAACAGATCAAGGCAGAAGTCAAGGCACATATCCTGAGTCACATTGACGAGGATGAACTGGTTTCACTGAAGTTTAGAACGGGCGATCAAAGGCTGATCTGGGAACATGACCGTGAGTTCGAATTCGAGGGGGTGATGTATGACATAGTTTCTGAGAAAAATGAAGGAGACAGCACAAGGTATCTTGTGTATCCTGATCATGACGAATCGAGGGTGAAGAAGAAGCTTAACAGAATAATTGCCGACTATACCGGTAATGATTCAGAACATAACGAACAACAGAAAAGGCTGTATAAATTCTTCAAATCGTTGTTTTTTCAGCACGAACAGTTAAAAGCTCTAGTAGGATGGAGGACGAGAATTTTTGTTTATGAACATCCACCTTCCAGATTGGTTAACTGGCAGATTTTCCAGGTTTCACCGCCTCCGGAGTTTCAGAAACTATTTTGATTCATCTACACCAGGTAGGTGTTTTATCACATTTCTGAACTACCAATATTAATCAATGCAAAGAATGCTATTACTGGGGCTGTGCCTCAGCATGCACCTGTTTAGCCATGGGCAGGTGTTAACTATACGCAACCAGGAAACAGGAGAAACACTTCCCGGAGTGCGCGTAAGCGTGAATGATCAAGACACGACGATTGTGACGAACGGAGCTGGCCAGGCAGACATAAGTTTTTTAAAGGGAAATGAACACCTAAACCTGTCACTGGCGGGCTTTGAAAGTGAAACAATAGGCTATACGATCCTGCAGGAAATGCGATTTACGTATTTGCTGAGACCAGTGGGTATTTCCCTGGATCAGGTAGTGCTATCTGCGTCAAGATGGAGGCAGGCGCAAAGGGATGTACCCATAAGAATCACTTCCATTGCGCCAACTGAAGTGGCGTTGCAGAACCCTCAAACGGCTGCTGACCTCCTTGCGATCTCAGGTGAGGTTTTCATACAAAAGAGTCAGATGGGTGGAGGCAGCCCGATGATACGAGGATTTTCCACTAATCGACTGCTAATTGCCGTTGACGGAGTGCGGATGAACAAAGCGATCTTCAGAAGTGGAAACCTGCAGAATGTTATTTCTCTTGATCCCTTTGCTACTGAAAGCGCGGAAATACTGTTCGGTCCGGGTTCGGTAATCTACGGC
>JAFAAT010000145.1 GCA_023426425.1 Bacteroidota bacterium
ACAAAAGCCTCTGTGGCTCTCCGCTATCTTCCAGTCGCCAGAGCCAAAGCCTCTGCGTCTCTCGGTGTAACTTCTATTTCTCGCACCGGATCTCTCGAAAACACAAAGACACAAAAACACAAAAACACAAAAAAACAGTAACAACTCGGCGGTTCTCCTCCACCCTCCGGTAGCCAGCGCCAAAGCCTCTGCGGCCCTCCGTGTAACTTCTGTTTCTCGCACCGGACCTCTCAAAAACACAAAGACACGAAAACACAAAAGAACACTCAACCCCCCCTCACCCCTTTATTAATCAACACTTTATTTGCTGTTTGTTTGCTGGAAGCAGGCTATTTATACGCGCAGTGGGAGATTTTCAGAATAAACATACTCCAACATACTAAAAGGCACATTCACCGCATTTATACGATCCATTTCTATTTGTTTTCTCCATAATTTCCTAAATTCGCAGTCAAAAAAACATCATTTAATAACCCAAAAACCTCCACCAATGGCTCTCGTCTCGTCACCAATCCAGTTTTCGCGCGGCTCCTTTGGTAACATGTGTTTCTACAAAGACCATCTCGGCCGCTGCATCGCACGTCAGAAAAGAATTGTCCCCTTCGGCTACCTCGAAGACCCTAAACGCATCCGGCAGAAAAACTCCACCACCGAGTTTGCCGCCGCCTCAGTCATCGCCAGCCGGCTGCGCAAACCTTTCCAAAAATTCATTCAGTGCTGCTCCGATGCCTCCTATTACAATCGCATGATGGGTCTGCTCCGTCACGCAGCCTGGGAAGATGCCAGCTCCCCCATCGGCAAGCGCAGCAGCACCCGCGGCCAGATATCCCTGCTCGAAGGCTTTGAATTCAACAAAGACCGCCACCTCAACCAGGCGCTCAATGCCGACTACGTCACCTGGTACGACCCCGCAACCCATAAGGTCCGGGTCGATATAGATTCCTTCATTCCGAAAAATCATGTCCGCGCTCCCAAAGGCGCTAAATACTGCCAGCTCGTACTTGTGGTCAACGTAGCTGGTCCCGACGAATTCAAAGCAGTCCGCGAGGTTACTAACCTCATCCGGGTCAACTCTAATGAACCTCAGTCTCATTCACTCTCCCTGCAGGCCGTAGACATACCCGGCGAAGTACTCACCGTTTCCCTCGGCATCATCTTCTACGAAGAATACATGGGTGTACAGATCATGATCAGAGGTGGCTCCATGGCCTTCATCGAAGTACATAAGCTCATTCAGCCTGAGCCTCTCACCAATACGCAAGGCGATGCCGGTCCCAATGATGACGGCATGCCCATCACCCCTCCAGATCCACTTAAAGACTGGCGTGACGCCCGCCTCGCCGCCCGATATCCCGCAGAAGTCCTGAGCGGTGAAACGAACAAATACCCGGCCGGCAACATGACCTACAAGACAGAACGCCTACGCCGCCACCTCTTCCACCAGGAAATGGAAAAACTCCGACGAGGCTAGACAAAGAAAGATATCACGAATGTAAATGTGCAGATCACTCGCGCAGAGCTTCTCTCTCGTCGGACCTCTGTGTATCTCCTCTAAGCTCAAATCGCAAGAGCCCCCGCCTCAGTGTCGCTCTGTGTAACTTTTAATATTCGCGCCCAAAAAAACACAGATACGAAAACACAAAAAACCTCAATCACTCCCTCCCTACCTCTGCGTATCTCCTCAAACCTCCAGCCGCAAGAGCCCTCGCCTCAGTGGACCTCTGTGAAACTTATTCTACCGCAGCCAAAAACACGCAGACACGAAAACACAAAAAAACCTCCTTTACTCCCTCACGCCTCAAATAAACAAAGACACGAAACCACAAAAAAACCTCAATTACTCGCGTCGGACCTCTGCGTCTCTCCTCAAACCTCCAGCCGCAAGAGCCCTCGCCTCAGTGGACCTCTGTGTGACTTATTCTACCGCAGCCAAAAAAACAAAGACACGAAAACACAAAAAACCTCAATCCCTCGCTCCCTAACTCCGACCCTCTCCTCAAACCTCCAGCCGCAACGATCTGGCATCTTAACGACAGTGTCCGAATTCTACAAATACGTATTCCTCTGAGGGTAAAATGTGTAAAATTTACCACATTGTTCCCCATTTTTATCTTTAATGCTTAAACGCAGGAGTATCAGATTTTTACTTCGAAATATATTTTTTGCCGATTTGACAAAGCAGATTCTCTTCTGAATCGCCCTCCAGTAAAGGGTTTCCGACTATTACTGCGATAGACCTGATACTCAGCGTGCTAAAAACTGCGTAAACTTTAATAATATGTTACAATGTGGTCTGATTGTTGTTATATCTTTGCCATTGGTATAGTTTTTACGAGTACACTGATTGGAATCAGTTCGACGGAGAGGAGCAATTTTTCTATTTAGTTATTCACCACTATTTGCATAAACATTTATTGTACATCACTTAAACACCATTTTTTATGAGAAAAGCTGACGTTGTAAGCAGTATTGCTGAAAAAACCGGAATCCCCAAAGTAGACATCCTGGTAGCCCTGGAAGCATTCTTCAAAGAGGTGAAAACTTCACTCATCGAAGGTGAGCCAGTGTATGTTCGCGGTTTCGGAAGTTTTATTCTGAAAAAGCGTGCTGCCAAAATCGGACGTAATATCAAGAAAAATGTGGCAGTTGAAATTCCTGAACATTTTATCCCTGCTTTTAAGCCCGCAAAAGAATTTGTCCAGGCTGTGAAAGAATCCAAGCATGAGCTTGTAGAACACAAAGAGTCAGACCTGGTAGAACAATAATAGGCGCTTTAGCCCGCGATTTACCGTACCTTTGCGCAGAAATTTTAAGTCTTGCGTCCGGTACATTATATAACGATTGCGATAGCTATAGCATTAGTAGCAGTACTCTATTTCGGAGCGAACACCACTCCGCCCAAAAAAGAAGGTGCAGCTGCACCAGCACCAATGGCTGGTCAAAACCAGCCGCACAATGTGCACCCTGCTTCTTTTGATTCAGTACTGCTTGCTGCAAGGCAGGGTTTGCCTGCCCATGCAACAGAAGAAATAAAAGCCATTGAAGACAAACTTTCAGCCATACAGGATTCGTCCCGTATGGCTGTTGTTTTTGATACTCTTGCCCGGGTGTGGCAGGAGCACCATCAGCCACAAATCGCCGCCTATTATTACCTCCAGGCCGCCAAGTTGGATAATTCCGAAAAAAAGCTCACCTTTGCAGCCCAATTGCTGCTCGATCTCGCCCGTAGGGCTACTTCTGCAGAAATTCAGGCCTGGAACGGACAGCTAGCTATCGAAGGTTTTAGGAAAGTTCTTGAAATTAATCCCGACAACGACACTGCCAGGGTAATGCTCGCAGAGTCCTACATCGGTACCGGGGCAACAATGGATGGTGTCATGCTGTTACGGGAAGTAACAACCAGGGACCCGGACAATGTGCCAGCTAACCTCATATTGGGTCAGCAAGGTATTGTCTCCGGACAGCTTGATAAAGCAATCGGGAGGTTTCAGACAGTACTGAATGCCGATCCAAAGAATGTGGAAGCAATGCTCGGAATGGCAGAGGCTTACAAGAATAAAGGAGATAAGGCCAAAGCTATAGAGCTGCTGGAAAACTCAAAAAAAGTAATGAATCATCCCGAATATAGTAGGGATATTGATCAGTACATAAACACTTTTAAATAACTTAAATAACCTGTGTTATGCCTTGTGGTAAAAAGAGAAAAAGACATAAAATAGCTACTCACAAACGTAAAAAGCGTTTGAGAAAGAACCGTCATAAGAAGAAATAATCAGATCGGTAGGCTCCGACCTGCTTCTCCCTTCTTTTTACTGCATCTCCTTACATCTTCTGCCACCCACTATTTCGCGCTTAAGGTGTAAGGTTTTGTTGTTGCATGGGGCAAGAAGTCATCGGCTGCCTGAGAGGATGGAAAATTTGACGGTACCATGAACAAAGAACTAATTATCAATTCCGCCGGAGACGGTGTTGAGATAGCCCTCCTCGAAGATAAAAAGCTAGTAGAGCTTCATTATGAACGGGGGCAGGACCAATTTGCCGTCGGCGACCTTTATCTCGGTAAGGTAAAGAAGCTGATGCCCGGCCTTAATGCAGCCTTCGTAGACGTCGGCTTTGAAAAAGACGCATTCCTCCACTATACAGATCTGAGTCCCTATTTCCGCTCTCTCGTAAAATTCAGCAAGCTATCCATAGAAGGTAATACCCCCTGGGGTGAAGACTTTGGACGTTTCAAGAACGAAGACGAAATTGTAAAGACCGGCAAGATCACCGATGTGATGAACGGCAAGCCCGAAGTACTGGTGCAAATTCTTAAAGAGCCCATTTCTTCCAAAGGACCACGCCTGAGCTGCGAAATCTCACTTCCTGGACGTTTTGTAGTAGTCACTCCTTTCAACGATGTAGTGGCCATCTCGAGGAAAATTCACTCTGCCGATGAACGAAAACGACTTCAGCGCATTGTAGAAGCTATCAAGCCAAAGAATTTTGGAGTCATCGTACGCACAGCAGCAGAAGGCAAAAACACTGCTGAACTGCACACAGACATGCTTGAACTGGCAAAAATGTGGGCATCAATCCAAAAGAATTTAAAAGGTGCAAAAGCTCCCCAGATAATTCTTAGTGAGCAGGATAAGACTACTTCTATTCTTAGGGATCTGCTGAGCGAAAGCTTTCAGAAGATTGTAATCAACAACAAGAAACTGGTTTCAGAAACAAAGGAATACATCTCCCGTATCGCACCTGAAAAAGAAGAAATCGTGAGCTTCCACAATGGAGGACAGCCCATCTTCGATCAGTATGGCGTAACCAAACAGATGAAGTCTTCGTTCGGCAAGACTGTGAACCTGGACAGTGGGTCCTACCTGATTATCGAGCATACCGAGGCTCTTCATGTAATTGATGTCAATAGCGGTACCCGTAGTGCAGATACGAGCCAGGAGCAAAATGCCTTACAGACCAATTTAGAGGCAGCTAAGGAAATAGCGCGGCAAATGCGTCTTCGTGATCTAGGAGGTATTATCATCATTGACTTCATTGACATGCGCCTGCCTGAGAACAAGCGCAAACTGCTCGAAGCAATGGAAGAGTTTATGCAGCATGATCGTGCACGCCATACCATTCTTCCAGTTTCAAAGTTTGGTCTGATGCAGATCACGCGCCAAAGGTTACGCCCCGAACTCAATATCACCACTGCTGAAGTCTGTCCAACCTGCAAAGGCACCGGTAAAATTGGTCCTTCACTACTGATAGCTGATGACATTGAAAAGGATCTGAAATACCTGATCAATCAGGGACACCGGCATCTTGCGCTTCATGTACATCCAATAATGGCTGCTTACCTGACAAAAGGAAACTTTTTCAACTCCATGATCTGGAAATGGTACTGGACGTACAAAGTAAAAGTCAAAGTTGTGACTGATAACAATGCTCCAATAACACACTACCACTTTTACGATCGTAAAACTGAAGACCTGATCAAACTTTAAAGAACCAAAGACTTTAGAAAAGCACAGTAAGCCACTGTGCTTTTTTTCTGCATTTTTACATCATGAATTGGGCTGCACTCTATAGCGCTAAAAGAACAGGTGATAAACCGGATAAAGATGTAAACCCGGACCGGGTTCGCACGTCCTTTCTTCGCGACTATGACCGTGTCATCTTTTCATCTGCATTTCGAAGACTCCAGAATAAAACTCAGGTTTTCCCGCTTCCAGGCGCTGTATTTGTACACAACCGGCTCACACATAGCCTGGAGGTAGCATCCGTCGGCCGCTCTTTAGGTAAAGCAGTGGGGGATCAGATCTCGGAAAAATACAGCAATGAATGCCCCTCATTTATTGATTTTTATCGACATGAGCTCCAGTCCGTTATAGCTGCTGCCTGCCTGGCGCATGATATCGGCAACCCTCCATTCGGCCATTCCGGAGAAGATGCAATCCGTAACTATTTTACCCAACTGGATGAACCCGTCCAGGGAAAGCTGAAAGCTGGTCTGACAGAAAATCAACTAAACGATTTCAGACTATTTGAGGGAAATTCAAATGCACTCCGTCTGCTTACCCATAGCTTCAATGAAGAGGATGCGGGTGGTTATAAACTTACCTATGCAACTCTGGCCTCAATTGTAAAATACCCTTGCAGTTCCTCTTCAGGTTTCGACAAGTCGTCTGGCTTGATAGCAACAAAGAAGTCTGGTTTTTTTGATAGCGAGATCGACACTTTCCACGACATTGCAACCACACTTGGCGTTCCTCGCAAAGAAGGTTTACAGAATGTCTACGTGCGTCATCCGTTCGTTTACCTCACTGAAGCCGCGGATGATGTGTGTTACAGAATCATTGACCTCGAGGACGCCCATAGGTTAAGAATTATCACTCTTGAAAAGTTTAAGGACTTATTCCTTCCGTTCTTTGATGCACAGGAAGGTTACAACAGCATTGACTATGTACAAAAGAAGCTGGCGCGCATCAATGACGATAACCAGAAAGTTCAGTTCATCCGTGCAAAATGGATCGGGCTGATGGTCGAACGCCTCTCTCAGGCTTTCATGGCCAATGAGGAAGCGCTGCTGGCAGGCACTCTGGAGGTCGACCTGCTGAAATGCTTAGAGGCCAGGGATAGAGGTCTGATCAGAGAAATAAATGAATACTCCGTTGCTCATATTTACAACTACCGCTCAGTAGTAGAAATCGAAATTGCGGGTTTCAATATCATTGGTGGTCTGCTCAAGGAGTTTGTGAATGCTGTGTTGCATCAGTCCGACCCTCGTTCAGAAAAGCTGTTGCAGCTAATTCCCCGGCAGTATATTATATCCAACAATGAAGAGCATCTGTACACCAATATACAGTCTGTTGTGGACTTTATCTCAGGGATGACAGATCTCTATGCAATAGATCTTTACAGAAAAATCACCGGAATCACAATTCCTGAAATCAGGTAAAGATGAGCGCACATCCAAAGCATATAAGAATTGAAGAGTATGACTACCAGCTTCCTGATGATCGTATAGCCCGGCATCCGCTGCCAGAGCGGGATAGCGCGCAGCTGCTGGTCTACAGAAAGGGAACCATAACGTCCGATCAATACACAAACATTTCGAACCACGTACCCCCACAAAGCTTTCTTGTTTTCAATCAGACAAAAGTGATTCATGCAAGACTGCATTTCAAAAAAACAACCGGCGGTGTCATTGAAGTATTTTGTCTGGAACCACATAACAGATACCCTGATGTGCAAGCAGCTATGTCTGCCACAGGAGAGGTTTGGTGGCGATGCATGATAGGTGGCGCCAGCAAGTGGAAACATGGGATGGTTCTGGAACAGAGTTTTCCGGTATCTCACCTAACTCTACGGGCAGAAATTGCAGAGCGCGATCCGGGAGCTTTCACTGTAGCTTTTTCATGGAGTGCCGACCGCCAACTCAGTTTTGCAGAAGTTCTGCAGATTGCAGGCGAGGTGCCCCTTCCGCCCTATTTACACAGGGCGCCGGAAGCAGAAGATGAAACTCGCTATCAGACGGTGTACGCCAGAGAAGAGGGGAGCGTTGCTGCCCCAACAGCCGGGCTCCACTTCACCAACAGGATATTTAATTCACTTCAGGAAAAGGATATTAGAAGCGGTTTTGTGACACTCCATGTCGGTGCCGGCACCTTCAAACCAGTGAGCTCAGGAACTATCGCTGATCATGAAATGCATGCAGAATGGATCGACGTAAATGTCGAGCTAATTCAGCAGTTACTGCTACACCTGCATAAAGGAGTTGTCGCGGTAGGCACTACCTCATTGCGTACGCTGGAGAGCTTGTATTGGATAGGAGTTAAGCTTTTGAACCATGTAGTGCCTCCGGAGGGAGGTATAGCCGTGACACAATGGGAACCCTATGAAACAAAGAATTCTGACGTTGACCCTGCCGCAGCCCTCCAGGCAGTGCTCGACTGGCTGCTTGCCAGTCATCAGGACCGCCTGATCACCAGAACACAAATACTCATAGCTCCCGGCTACCGCTTTAGGATTGTTCGCGGTCTGGTTACTAATTTCCATCAGCCCAGGTCAACATTGCTCTTGTTAGTTGCCGCACTAATTGGGGAGGACTGGCACAAGGTTTATGACTACGCTTTGGCACATGAATACCGGTTCCTCAGTTTTGGCGATGGAAGCCTCCTATGGGCTGAGTAAGTTGTAAATTCGCTTCGTTATGACCACAAAAGAATTCATAGACGCCGCACTCCGCGAGGATATCGGTACCGGTGACTACTCAACCCTTGCAAGCATAGATGCCAGCGCTCAGGGCAAAGCAGTGCTGAAAATTAAGGAGGCGGGTATTCTGGCAGGTGTAACTCTTGCTCAGGATATCTTTCACTTCCTTGAACCTCAGGCACAGTTTGTCCTGCACAAGCAAGACGGTGACGAAGTTCAGGTTGGAGACATAGCTTTCGAGGTAAGTGCAAAGGTACACACCATCCTACAGGCAGAAAGACTTGTTCTCAACTGTATGCAGCGCATGAGTGGAATAGCCACGCTCACCAATCAATTCGTGAGGAAGATCGAAGCCTATCCAGCCCGTATCCTCGATACCCGTAAAACAACACCCTTATTTCGTGAATTCGAGAAAGCAGCAGTAAGAATAGGCGGGGGACACAACCACCGGATGGGCTTGTACGATATGGTAATGCTTAAGGATAATCACATAGACTTCTGTGGCGGTATCGAAGAAGCCATTCGTAAAACAAATGAATACCTCAAATCCAATAACCTCACCTTGGCAATCGAAGTAGAAACCCGCAGCATAGAAGATGTGAAAAGAGTTTTGGCAGTAGGAGGAGTACAGCGCATCATGCTCGATAACTATACACCGACTCAATTAGCAGAGGCAGTTCGTCTGATAGACGGTCGCTATGAAACAGAGGCATCTGGTGGCATCAACATCGACACCGTAGAGGAATTTGCCAGGACAGGGGTGGATTTTATTTCTGTGGGTGCCATCATTCACCATGCTGTAAGTATGGACCTGAGTCTGAAAGCACAAATACTCTGATGAAGCATCTCGTCTTTATCATCAACCCCCGCTCAGGTGTAGACCGTCAAAAACAGATCCAAAGAGCAATAGACGAATGCCTGGACCTGAATCAATACACGTATGAACTTAAGTTCACGGAGTATGCCCGCCACGGGACTGAACTCGCCAGAAATGCTGCAACTGGGGGAGCATTTGCCGTTGTTGCTGTAGGTGGGGATGGTTCAGTAAATGACATAGTGAAAGGATTGCTGCATACAGGCACAGCACTGGCCATCATACCAAAAGGGTCTGGAAATGGAATGGCGCGTACGCTAAATATACCGCTAAATGAACGGGAGGCGATAGAAGTCATCAACCGGCAGCAAATGACCGCAATGGATATCGGCTTTGCGAACGGTGAGCCCTTCGTAAGCAATGCAGGTGTGGCATTTGATGCAGTGATAGCCAGGGAGTTTGCTGCAAGCAGTAGAAGGGGACTTGCAGTCTATAGTTACCTGGTCACGAAATTCATGTGGATGTACCAGGAGAAAGACTGGGACATAGATATTGACGGGAAAAAACTGAAGGAACAGGCGTTTATCATCAATGTGGCCAACGGAAGGCAGTTTGGATACAATTTCAAGATCGCTCCGGGTGCCAGCTGGACCGATGGCCTTTTTGATATAGTTGTTGTACGTAAGTTCCCTAAAGTTCTTGGTGGTTTTATGGCGCTCAGGCTCCTGAGAGGATCAATTACCAGCAGCGCTTATGTTCAGCACTACCACGGCCGGACTGTCACCATCGCCCATCCTGAACTGGACCTAATCCAGCTTGATGGTGATCCGCATAGTTGCGAGGGTTCAGTTACATTCAACCTTATTTCGGGCCTGCAGCCTGTTATTGTACCCTAAAACACACAACATATATTAAATGACTCCCAGATTAACTGCGAATCTGCATTTTTTTCTATCTTAGTTCCCTAACATGCCCGACGCAGAAAGCGTCTACGGTACATATAAAACAGATCAAATGATACGCTCGACAAAAGCAGCCCTTGTTTTGCTCCTTTCGGCATTTACTTTCGCCTCCTGTGAAAAAGGAAGCGACGGCAATGTTGGGGTTGTGACTCCTACTGACCCTTCCAACAAATCCGGCCTCAATAAGTTGTTCGCACCTCTCAAAACACCTGTGCAAATATTCAGTGTGACTGCAGGCGATACATCTATCCGATACGGAATGATGGGCACGAAGCTTACCTTTTATGCAAACTCTTTCATCGGCCGTGATGCTAAAATCATTGACGCCGGCAAGGTTGATGTCCATTTGATAGAAGTGTATCGTCCGGGTCCTATGGCAGCCAACCGAATTACAACTACCTCAACAGGCAAGGTTATAATGACTTCGGGTATGGCTTACATCAAAGCCTTTCATAACGGTGATGAAGTATTCCCCACCAAATATGGTATAGGATTCAGACAGCCTACTGGTATCACTTCACCAGTGAACCTGTTTACAGGTCACAGGAATACGGTAGATTCTATTATGGCCTGGTCACCTGTCAACAACCTGCCAGGCACTTTTGCCGCAGAAACTGTTATTGATTCAATACAATCGTCTACGACAGCCATGTACCAGTTTGACTCAGTAGCTCATTTTAACTGGGTGGCTGCCGGAAGATTCTTCAACACAACTGCAGCGAAGACAAACCTTGAAGTAGTAATAAAAGACGAAAGTTTCAATGCCAGCAATACACAAGTCTTCCTGGTTTACCCCGACATAAACAGCATGACGATGTTTGATAAATACAGCAAACAGTCGCCGAATACAATTTTCAATCTGGCTGATCCATATCTGGCCCCCTTAAACATGCAGGTTCACATTATAGGAATCGCCAACAAAGACGGGGTTTTCTATTATGACCAGCTTTTGAACAAGACTACTTCTTCTACCTTTACGGATACACTGAGATTCCAGCCAAAGTCAATCAACGACATACTTACTGATCTTGGTGGAATTTAAAAAGTGCAAATAAAAATCTCATAGGGATGCTCACACGGGCACCCTTTTTTTTTACTCAAATGGTCTTTTTCTCGGAAACGGCTACGCAGGAGTGTGACTTGACTGCATGGTATCAGTGCCATCACTCATGTGAGTGACATCCAAACCGGAGTCTGCCGGATATCGCACTTCAAAGCTGGTCGTCGTCCCATGTCCCGGACTCGATTGAATGTCCATGGTCGCATCCAGGAGGCGCGCACGATGTCTCATATTCTTCAGGCCTATACTTTGGGCTTTTTCTGCTTTTACTACCTCGAAGCCAATACCATTATCCTTCAACACAACCTGAACAGATTCCGGCAGATACTTAAGCATTATTGTGATTTCGGTTGCCTGAGAATGTTTGATAATGTTCTGGAGGGATTCCTGGATCATTCGGAAGATCAGCAGATTCTGATCAGTCCTGAGTTGCCTTGGTTCCCCTTCAACATCGAAGTGAGCGACGATGCTTGTCGCTTCCCGCAAATACGTAACCTCTCTTTCGATTGAGGCCTCAAGCCCCGCACGAATTATCAGGTCACTATTCAACCCATGGCTAATGTGCCTGATTTCGTCAATAGCTCTTTTTAGCAACTCTGAAAGCCGGTTCAGATGACGTATTCCCTCTTCCTGCGTCACGTATTCATAGGTTCCAAACAGGTACATTCTCGCATGCCCCAATACCTGGACTGTGTTATCATGAAGTTCACCTGATATGATTTGCATTGCCTGTTCCTTTTCATCAAGCCGGATTCTGAGTAGCTCACTCTGATGTTCGGAAACAAGTTTGCTTCTTTCGAGTCTCTCTTTTTCCTCGCGCTTGTTTGCGATAACAATGACTAATACTATGGTTATTGCAAAGCCTCCCAGCAGCAAAGTGCCCAAAATAAACGGGATTAGAATGAGATTATTCACCGGAACGTATCATTTTAGGGTAGTACACAAATAGTAAAGTAAAGCTGGCGTAGGTGATAAGATTGATTGAAAGAAACACAGTGTAGAGGATGCTTGTTACCTCAAAAACGTCTCTGAAAATTGCAGTGAGGGAGAAATAGCACCAGGAAAATGTCCAGAAAACAGAAAGTGTCGCAGTGCTCCAGAATTGCATAGCCCTGAGAACCTGAAATTCGTCAGTTGTGAAAATCGCATAGAACGAAACCAGGGAAAGCATCACTATTAAGAACCCACCTATGAAAACGGCCACCGGCTCGGACGTATCAGCAGGATTGGCAATGAAAGCACTGGCAGTCGACATCGAAACTCCTGCAAACCCGATCCAGAGTCCGAGTTGTCGTCGTTTCAGGATGGCTACGGTTTCGGTATAGTACATGCTAACAAACAAAAGCTGTATTGGTGCCAGATACAAAAAGGTCTGGATTTCCTGCGCCGACCGTGAAAAGTAGATACACCCCAAAGATTCTATGCAGAACGTTGCAAATAACAGGGCATAAAGAATCTTGTCTGCTCTATTGAAGCGCGAAAATCTGATTGCTCCAAAGCTGCATGCCAGGAACATAAGGATCAGGTATATAGAAAATGTCAAGCTCACAACCTGGTTTTAAAAGTCTGAACCAATTTTTTCTCGATAGGGCTGAAATCCTAATTGTAAAACGTATGCGTCCGTTTTTTATTGTGCATTTGTGGCAGCCAACAAAAAAAATGAGGGCATCACTAACCCTCTTCGTCTCTCCCTCTGATACGCTTAGCGAACAGTAAGATACAAAAACAATCTAATAATGCAATACTTAAATGTTTTAGAAACAGAGATTTAGTACTGTAGCATTGCACCAGGAAAAAGCCCCTGCTGTAAAACAGGGGCTCTCACTATGACACACTAAAAATAGGTTTTCTTAGTCAGGCTTTTTGCCGTCGAGGAAGGTATTGATCGTTTGGATGCTCGCTTGCTGACCTTTCTGCTGTTCATTTACACCCACACTATATCCGCTATAAAATTTCTCTGCAGAAGCGACGCTGTTGTCAAGTTCCACTTTCTGACGCACATACGCAGGCACATTCTCCAGCTCGTCGGGGCTCTCAGTACCTTTGATATTGAAGCTTAACCTCCTCAGGCGCTCTGCGCGTTCTTCAAGCGCACGCTTTTGCTCTTCAAACCTCCGTTTCTCCTCAAGTTCCTCAGGAGTGAGGTAATGACTGCCAATCTTTAGCGATTCTTCCTTAGCAGGTTCCTCATTGCGAATCACCATTGAGATAGTATTTTGCCCTGCTTCTTCCGCTTCTTCCTGTTTCGTCATCGCTTCAGGCTGGGCAGTATTCGCGGGCTCAGACACCGGTGCTTCTTCCGCGCCCAGCATAAATAATTCGCGCTTCTCTGTGGCCTGCGGGAAGGCTGGCTTGATATCAGTCAGGCTTGATTTAGTCTGAGGCATCTCAACCAGTGTGGGAGCCATCAGGTCTGCCGGCCTGCTCGCAGGAACAACAGACTCAGTAGCCGCGGTGGGTGCAGGAGCACCACTAAGAGGAATAAATATTTTCTCAGGCTCATTCCTGCGTAGTGGTAGTTCGTCCGGCAGCTCCTTATGATTGAAACCTGTAGCAATTACTGTCACAGCAATCTTGTCTTCCAGATTCGGATCATGACCCATACCCAGAATTACATCACATCCGTCGCCCGCCTGCTGCTGAACAAATGCCTGGATGGCTTCTGCTTCATCCATGGTGTGCTCAAATTCGCCTGCAGCTGAAGTGATATTCAGCAACAACCATTTTGCACCACGAATGTCATTGTCGTTCAACAATGGTGAATTCAATGCCTGCTCCACTGCGTGTAGTGCCCTGTTTTCGCCGGATACCGCAGCAGCACCGAGTATTGCCACACCGCCGTTTTTCATCACTGTGCAAACATCTGCAAAGTCGACGTTGATCTGGCCGGTGGTATTGATTACATCAGTGATACATTTTGCAGCAGTAGCGAGTACATCATCAGCTTTAGCAAATGCCTGGGTGAATGGCAGGTTTCCAAACTGCTGGCGAAGTTTATCATTTGAGATAATCAGGATAGTATCCACATGCTCGCGCATCCTGTCTATACCCTCTTGGGCTTGCTTCATCCGTTTGCGGCCTTCATACGTAAAAGGCATAGTAACGATACCCACTGTAAGGATGCCAAGGTCGCGACAGATTTTTGCTACTACCGGTGCACCACCTGTTCCGGTACCTCCACCCATTCCTGCCGTGATAAAAGCCATCTTGGTGTTCACCTTCAGGATCTTCGTGATGTCCTCCAGGCTCTCTTCACTGGCCTGCTTGCCAATTTCAGGGTTAGCTCCGGCACCAAGTCCCTGTGTAAGGTGGGGGCCCAACTGGATCTTGTTAGGAATAGGGGATAATGCCAGCGCCTGGGAATCAGTGTTGCAGACCACGAAGTCCACACCCTCGATGTCGAGGCTGTACATGTAGTTCACAGCATTGCCGCCGCCGCCGCCTACACCTATCACCTTGATAATAGACGATTGATTTTTGGGGATTTCGAAATGTATCATGTGCTATAAATTATGGGTTAGTAAATACTTGTTGATTTTAAGTTTCCAGTGTTTATTTAATCTCCTCATCTTCCACTTCTTCAAAAAGGCCCATAAACTTGCCTTTCAGCCCTTCAAACAGCCTGCGCATCTTATCGGACCTTTTCCTTTCACGTTCACGCTGATCCTCTTCCAGCTCCAGCTCTTCGCCTGTTGCCCCGGGTTCCGGTTTCGTGTCTGCAAGTGAAGAGGGAATACCTTCATCGGAGTGCACATAATTGCCTCCATCACCTATGAAGCGCATTCTGCCAGTTTCGTAGTCATGGTAACCGCGGAGGATCAGTCCAATGCAGGTAGAGTACATTGGATTCATCAGCGCCTCGGCATGTCCGCCTGCTAAATGTTCATTAGGGTAGCCCAACCTGCACCCCAGGCCTGTCACATATTCTGTGAGCTGCACCAGGTGTTTGAGTTGAGCACCGCCTCCAGTTAGGATGATACCTCCATGCAGTCGCTTATCAAGGTCGATCTGTTTCAGATGATACACGACATAGTCCAGAATCTCCTGCATCCTTGCCTGTATAATATGTGCAAGGTTTTTGACCGAAATTTCCTTGGGTGGAAGACCCCTTAGTCCAGGTATGGTGATGTAGGCATTACCATTGGCCTCATCAGCCAGCGCTGTGCCAAACTGCACCTTCATCTGCTCTGCCTGTGCACGCAGCACACCAAGCCCGTTTCGTATGTCATTTGTAATATTCACACCTGCATACGGAATCACGGCCGTATGTTTCAGTATGCCGTCATAGAACACAGCCATGTCCGTAGTACCACCACCTATATCCACTATAGCCACACCAGCTTCCAGATCTTCGTCATTCATCACTGCTGCCGCAGAAGCCAACGGCTGGAGCACAATATCTCTTGTGATGAGGTTAGACTTGTCAACACAGCGTTTGATATTACGGATCGCATTGCGGTCTCCGGTAATGATATGGAAGTTGGCACCGATCTTCACGCCGCTCATCCCAACCGGGTCGAGCACATAAGGAGTACTGTCGACCGAGAACTCCTGTGGTATGATGTCGATAATCTGATCACCCGCGGGAATATAGGTCTTATGCTGATCCCTGATCAGCAGGTTGATGTCTTCCCTGTCGATCTCGTTTTCTGTATTCACCCTCACCCGCTCACCTTTGGTCTGCAGGCTCTTGATATGCTGGCCGGCAATGCCCACATAAATCTCCTTGATCTCAAGGTGAGGATTCGACTGAATGCACTTTTCAATAGCCTGTTCGATCGATCGAATACATTGTTCGATATTCATCACCACTCCGTGACTGACACCTGCGGAATCTGCTTTACCGAAGCCAAGTATCTCCAGCTTGCCGAATTCATTTTTCCGCCCGGCTATCGCAACGACTTTTGTTGTTCCGATATCAAGACCTACAATGATGGGTTGTTCTTTTCTACTCATATTGCGTGTGATTAAGCACTTTAATTACTGTTTGTACCCTGAAAAATATATTTAGCTTTCGCAGGCTCGTTCCCTTCCGTGTTTACTGTTCGACCAGGCACTGCGTCTTGCTTGTTGTCTTTTTCTGCTTTTACCTGAGCGGCTGCCTGAGGTTTCACAGTGGTTGCCTTAAGTTCCGGCACAGCTGCCGGCGCTCCTGCTGCAACAGATGTTTCCACTGGCGCCTCACCCATGATGCTCTTTAACCAATCCATATTACTAATGCCGTTTTTGCTCGCAGGCTTCCACGGCAATGCAGGCGAGGCAACCAGCTGGTTTCTATACCTCAAATCGACCAGTTCATATTTTTCCCATCCAATCCTGTTAAGCACATTTTTGTAGAAAGCAAATAAGTGCCTGAACTTCTGCTCCATCCTACTCGTATCTCCAAATAAGATCTTGTGCTTGCCGAGCACAGGCACCAACTCAAACTCCCGCTCCGGCGTCACGATTATCTGCGCTATCTGCGCATTCCAGAAACTGTCACCTTCTATGTGCCTTACCAGTCTTACGAGGGAAGCATATAGCCTCTTATTTACACTGTCATCTTTTGTCACCGGGACATTGGTGACAATCACCGTATAGTATGTAAATAGCTCAGACAAAGGCAACAGCTTGAGAGAAGCATCCAGGTAATAGCTTTCTCCGCTCTCCAGAAATACTCTCGCCACCGGAACCCTTTGAACCAGATTGATGTGCATGGCACGCTGGTTATCGACATACACCTGCGCATCTGCCACCCAGGGATTCCTGTAAACTGCCTGCTCCACTGATTTGATGTCGAGGCTGTCCAGTCTGGCCCCATTTTTCTTCAATGCCTTTCTCTGCATCAACTCTCTCCAGATTGCTTCTTTGTCAAGAAACGCCTGTTCGCCTTCATTGACAACCTCCAGGTGAACGTCTTTCAGCTTCTTTGCCTTTTGTATTCCCGACGCGCTTACAACCGCCACTACACAACCAGTCGTCACCACGAGTGTGAGAACTGCCTGTAGCACTTTACGGATTGATATTTTGCGCTTTTCTGCCATTATTTGTTCTCCAGTATTTCTTTAATCGGTTCAGTGAGTTTGTCTATGTCTCCTGCTCCGGCAGTGATCAATAGCTTCAATGGCGCCAGTCGGACGTAGTCAATCAGACCTTCTTTAGTCAGAATCGTATGCGCCGGGTTGCCCATTTTATCAGCTATCAACTTACTGCTGACGCCATCAATTGGAAGTTCTCTGGCAGGGTATATGTCCAGTAAGATCACCTGGTCAGCCAGGTCCAGGCTGCGTGCAAACCCTTCCGCAAGGTCGCGTGTCCGTGTATACAAATGCGGCTGAAACACCACCACGCATTTCCTGTCGGGGAATAGCCGCTTGGCACTCCTGATCAATGAAGAGAGTTCTTCCGGATGGTGTGCATAGTCATCAATGTAGATTACCCTCTCATTCCTGACCACGTATTCAAACCTCCTGCGTACGCCCCTGAACCCTGCTAAAGCTGACTTGATATCATTTGCATCAATCTCCAGCATCTGTGCTACTGTTACAGCTGCCACCGCATTTTCTACATTGTGCATGCCGCCGATATTGAGGCGCAGGCCTTGTACACCTCCATACGGGTTTACCAGGTCAAAGACATAGCCACCATCCTGTTGCACAATATTTGCAGCGCAAGCAGCTGCAGCATCGTTTTGGAGACTATAGCTGTGGGTATGTGTTCCGCCAAGATCCGCTGCCCTTTTCAAGCCATGTTTCACCAGCAATGATCCGCCGTCCTTGATGTTTTTCGTGTACTGAATAAAGGCCATCTCCATCTCTTCCACCGTTCCATATATGTCGAGATGGTCAGGATCCATCGCTGTCAGTACTGCAATGTCAGGGTGTAGCTTCAAAAAGCTACGATCGTATTCATCTGCCTCTATCACCGCAGTCTGCTTATGACTGCTCCAGTAATTGCTGTTGTAATTCACTGCAATTCCTCCCAGAAACGCATTACAACCATAGCCTGTCTCCCTCAGGAGGTAAGCGATCATCGTAGATATCGTGGTCTTGCCATGAGTGCCTGCTACTGTTATCGCAAACATTGCTTCAGTGATCCACTGCAGCACATCGCTTCTTTTGTAAACTGGATAGTTGCTATTTTGATACCAGTTCAGCTCCTTATGATCTTTTGGGATCGCAGGCGTGTACACCACCAACTCTGTTTCTTTGTCGAGTAGGCTGATGTCGTCCTCATAGTGAACATTCACACCTTCTGCTTCGAGCTCCCTCGTAAGTTCAGTCTGAGTACGGTCATAGCCACTCACATTGGCACCGTTGTTTTTGAAAAAACGAGCAAGGGCACTCATGCCAATACCACCTACACCGATAAAATAAACCTTCCTCAGATCATGCACTTTCATCACTGCTCATTTTTGATAGTTCAATAATTTTCTTCGCAATTCTTTCGTCTGCGTCGCGTATGGCCAATTTTGCAAGGTTCCGACGCATCAGATCTTGCATCACCCGATCTTCTTTCAACAGCAGCAGCTTTTTCACCAGCTCCAGTTTTGCATCGCTATCTTTCACCAGCTCGGCCGCATTGTGCGACACCAATGACATCGCATTGCTCGTCTGGTGATCCTCAGCTGCAAAAGGATAAGGCACGAAAATTACCGGCTTTGCTACAATACAGAGTTCTGCAATAGCGAGTGCCCCGGCACGCGAAATCACCATATCTGCTGCCGCATAGGCTACGTCCATCTCCTTTATAAACTCAAATACTTTTACATCCTTATATCCTGCTGCACTCCGCAAGGCTTCCTGGTAATATGGTTTACCCGTCTGCCATACTATTTGCAGTCCTGCTGCAGCTAAATTGCCTAAGCCACCATCTATCGCTTCATTAATCGACTTGGCTCCCAGGCTGCCACCCACAACCAGTACCGTTTGCTTATTAACATCAAGTCCCAGTTTCAGCTGCGCCTCATCTCGTGTCACCGTACTGCTAATAATATTCTTGCGCACAGGATTGCCGGTATGAATCAGTTTCTCCTTTGGAAAGAACTTATCCATCCCGTCATAGGCGACACATACAGCCTTTGCTTTCCTGGCCAGGATCTTATTGCTCTTGCCCGGATAGGAATTTTGCTCCTGGATCACAGTTGGGATACCTGCACCCTGTGCTGCATTCAGCATCGGGAAACTCGCAAATCCACCTACTCCTACTACGACGTGCGGACTAAACTCACGGAGAATGTTCCTGGCGCGCATCATGCTCCTGATTAGTTTAAGTGGCAGACTCAGATTCTTCCACAGATGGCTTCTGTTGAAGCCTGCGATATCCAACCCTACTATTCTAAATCCCTCCTGTGGCACCTTCTCCATCTCCATCTTGCCGTTCGCTCCCACAAATAGCAGTTCTGCATCAGGTTGCAATCTTTTCAGTGCATGAGCGATAGCAACAGCCGGGAATATATGCCCCCCTGTGCCCCCACCTGCTATTATGACGCGCAATTCTCCCATTGTTTATACTGCCGGCACTGCCTCCGGAGCTTGTTTTTTCTTTTTCGTTTTAGTTGGTGCCTCTTCCTCACCCTCTACACTGGTAGTTTTCTTCCGGCTAGCTACAACTTCTTCGTCCACATACTTGCTAACACTCAGAATGATACCTATAGCTATGCTTGTAAACCATATGGAAGAGCCGCCCATACTGATCATGGGAAGCGTTAAACCTGTGACAGGAACCAGTTGCACATTTACCGCCATGTTCAACATAGCCTGAAATACCAGCGTAATACTAAGCCCCACCGCCAGGAATGCCCCAAAAGCAAACGGACATCTCTTGAAAATCAGAATGCTCCTCCAGAGAAACAGCAAGTACAAAAAGACAACGAAAGCACCCCCGACAAGGCCGTATTCAGCTATTATGTTAGCATAAATAAAATCGGAATAACCGTGTGGCAGGTAGTCCTTTGCCTCGCTATTGCCGGGACCTTTACCAAACAGTCCGCCGCTTGCTATAGCTATCTTTCCCTGCAACACCTGGAAATTGTCGTCTTTCTTGGTCGCACCTTCCTCTTCCACCCCTACAAAGCTTTTGATCCGCTGCTCCCAGGTTGCTGCTCTCCCAAAGCCTGTGATCTTAGAGATAATAAATAAAGCTGCAAGCCCAATGATCCCTGCCGCAGCAAGTACCATAATGTGTTTAACCTGTACACGACCAATAAAAAACAGAATGCAGCAGGTGAATCCAAGCATCAACGCAGTCGAAAGATTTGCTGGCGCTATCAAAGCACAGGTTAGCCCCACAGGAATTAGTACAGGCAAAAACCCTTTTTTGAAATCCTTAATGGATGCCTGTTTAATACTAAGTATCCGCGCCAGAAACATAAACAGCGCCAGCTTTGCCATGTCCGATGTCTGAAAGGTCAGATTAATTACCGGGAGCCGGATCCAACGCGATCCTTCATTCAAAGTCATTCCAAAGAACAACGTGTACAACAATAGAGGCAGACTTAACAAATAAAGCACCACTGCAAGCCGTGCAAACTTGGTATAGTTAATTCTGTGCACCCAGTAAATGATCAACAGCCCCAGGCCCAATACCATCAATTGTTTAATCAGGTAGTAACTTGCATTCTTGTCCATACGGTATGCCAGCGACTGCGTAGAACTATAAACAGCAAGCAGGCTTATCAGGGACAGTAGGATAACCACCGACCAGATCACTTTATCGCCCTTTGTTTTCTGTAGTAAGCTTTGCATCTGTTCTTGTTCTTACAATTGTTTATAGAGCACGAACGACTTCTTTAAACTGCCTGCCGCGTTCTTCATAATTTCTAAAGAGGTCAAAGCTGGCACACGCAGGAGAAAGCAAAACGATCTCGTCCTTCTCAGCCAATGCATATGCTGCATGAACCGCATCCGCCATAGATTGGGTGTCCACTATATCTTCCACAATTCCATCGAAGGCTGCATGAATCGGCTTATTGTCAACGCCCAGGCAGACTATCGCCTTCACCTTTTCTTTCACCAGATCCATTATCTCTCGATAGTCATTCCCTTTGTCAATCCCGCCCAGGATAAGGATAACAGGCCGCTTCATACTCTCCAATGCATACCATACACTATTCACATTCGTAGCCTTGCTGTCATTGATGAATTCAACACCCCTCACAGTTGCCACATATTCTATTCTGTGCTCCAGCCCATCCATCGTTTCAAAGCTCTCTCGAATCTTCTCCTTTCTGATTCCTGCTACTCTTCCTGAAATTCCTGCAGCCATGCTGTTATGCTGATTGTGTTTACCTTTTAACGAAAGATCATGAATAGACATCCTCAGATCTTCTCTACCATACATTATGTGTAGTTCATCATTACTGATAAATGCGCCTTCATCTTCATTCCTTAGGTTTTGCTCATTCATTGTGAAAAATATTTTGTGGGAGTTTGTAGTGTGTGTGGCCAGGTAGCCCTGAATTACAGGGTCGTCCTGGTTTATAATGAAATAATCTTCTTCAGTTTGATTTTCTGTAATCCTGAACTTGGATGCTACATAGTTTTCAAATTTGTAGTCATATCTGTCAAGATGATCCGGCGTAATGTTTAGCAGAACAGCAATATCAGGTCGAAACTGATGTATATCGTCCAGCTGAAAACTGCTCACTTCTATCACATACCATTCAGTTGGCTGAATCACAAGCTGCCGCGCAAAACTGTACCCTATGTTTCCTACCATCGACACATCGTATCCCGCATGTCTAAACAGCTGATAGGTCATACTCGTGGTTGTACTCTTCCCATTGCTCCCCGTAATGGCAACAATCTTACTTGTGCCCTTATAACGGTAGGCGAACTCGATCTCACTGCACACTTCTATTCCCGCCTTGCGCACTTCCTGCATGATTGCAGTTTTTTCCGGAATCCCGGGACTTTTCACAATCAGGTCCGCCTCTAACACATTATTCACTGAGTGCGCTCCTTGCTCATATGCTATAGCATGCTCTTCCAGCTCTTTTCTAAATTCTTCCTTGATTGCACCGCCATCACTCACAAATACCTCCCATCCTTGCTTCTTTCCAAGCAAGGCAGCACCAACACCACTTTCTGCGGCGCCCAGAATGACTAAGTTCTTATGTGTGTGCGTGCTCAATTTCTATCTCATCTTTAAGGTTACCACACTTAGGATAACCAGCAGTATTTGTATAATCCAAAAACGTGTAACGATCTTCGATTCATGATATCCGAGTTTTTGGTAGTGATGGTGCAGCGGAGCCATAAGAAATATCCTTTTGCCCTCACCATACTTCGCCTTTGTCCTCTTGAAATAGGCCACCTGAATCATCACTGAAAGATTCTCCACCAGGAAAACTCCACATATAATGGGGATCAATAGCTCCTTTCGTACTATGATGGCCAGCGAAGCAATAATCCCTCCTATCGCCAGGCTCCCCGTATCACCCATAAACACTTGTGCGGGATAGGCATTATACCACAGGAACCCAACACAGGCGCCGACAAAAGCACCTACGAAAATTGAAAGTTCACTCAGGTTAGGGATGTGCATGATGCCCAGGTAGTCTGCCATAATGTAGTTACCGGAGACATAGGCAAATACGGCCAGACATATCCCCACTATCGCAGACACACCTGTGGCCAGACCATCTATCCCGTCAGTTATATTCGCGCCATTAGAAACAGCAACAATGATGAATATGACAAAGAGGATGTAGATAATTGGTGTAAGAATATCTATTGCCTTCTCACTTATATTTTCCGCAATACGCGCATAGCTCAACTCATGGCTCTTCACAAATGGGATCGTTGTAGTAGCAGTTCTCACCCTCACATACTTCCTGTTCGAACCAGTCTCGTCTTTGCGAACAAACGGCTCCGATACCACCTCCTCTGTCTGATTATACACCAGCGGCTGTCCTTTCACCACCTCACGGGTAGTCATTACATTCTGGTTATAATACATCGTCAGCCCCACTATAATGCCAAGGCCTATCTGTCCCATTATCTTGAAACGTCCCGCCAGCCCTTCTTTGTTCTTCTTGAATATCTTAATGTAGTCATCAATAAACCCAACGAGTCCCAGCCAGATTGTAGACACTACCATCAGAATGATGTACACGTTCTCTATCCTTGCAAACAATAGCGTAGGGATAAGGATTGCCGCAATTATAATCAGCCCACCCATTGTCGGTGTGCCTTTTTTTGTTTTTTCACCTTCCAGCCCCAGATCCCGGATTGTTTCACCAATCTGCTTCCGCTGCAGATACTTTATAATCTTCTTTCCCAGCAACAGTGATATCACAAGCGAGAGAATAATTGCCATCGCCGCCCTGAAGGTGATATAATAGAATATCCCCGCTCCGAACAGCCCGAAGTTTTCTCGCAAATATGTAAACAGGTGGTATAGCATCGTTCGCTGTTTATTTACTTAATAGTTCAAAAGCCTCTTTCAATACCTCCCTGTCGTCAAAAGGATATCGTTGCCCTTTTATCTCCTGGTAGGTCTCGTGTCCCTTACCTGCAATTAGTATAATATCCTCCGCCTGCGCCAGTGCACATGCTGTTTTTATAGCTTCCTTCCGGTCTGTAATTCTCAATGCTTTCTTCGAGTGCAATTTCAACCCCTCAGCCATCTCGTCTAATATCTGCTCAGGATCTTCTGAGCGGGGATTATCAGCGGTTAGTATCACGCGGTCACTGTGACTCGCAGCTACTTCAGCCATCAGCGGACGCTTGGCTTTATCCCTGTCTCCACCACAACCTATCACGGTAATAAGCTGTTGCCCTTTAGTCCTCAACTGGTTTATTGTTGCCAGTACATTCAGCAACGCGTCCGGAGTATGTGCGTAGTCCACAATACCCAGTACCTTTTCCTGTGCCGACATAAAAGTCTCAAATCGACCGGCTGCACCATGAAGACTGCTGAGTACAGATAAAATATTCAACTTCTCTTCTCCCAGCAACAACGACGCGCCATACACCGCGAGCAGGTTATAGGCATTGAAGGTGCCTATCATCCTGAAGTAAGCTTCATGGCTGTCTACAATCATCACCAGCCCGGTGAGGTTATTTTCCAACACCTTCCCTTTGAACGTAGCAGGTGCTTTCAGACTGTAGGTGTTTTTCACTGCCCTCGTGTTCTGCAGCATAACCAGCCCTCTCTTATCATCAGCATTAGTCAATGCAAAAGCACTCTGAGGCAGGTCATCAAAAAACTTCTTTTTAACTCTTATGTATTCATCAAAAGTCTTGTGGTAGTCCAGATGATCATGAGTAATGTTTGTAAAAATCGCCCCTGTGAACTGCAGTCCTGCTATGCGTTTCTGGTGCACTGCATGGGAGCTCACCTCCATAAACACATGTGTACATCCCGCATCCCTCATTCTCCCAAGCAGCTCCTGCACACTCACCGCATCCGGCGTAGTGTGTGTAGCGGATACTACTTCCTCCGCTATATGGTTCTGTACCGTGGAAACCAACCCACACTTATAGCCAAGCTGGGTAAACAGCTTGTACAGCAACGTAGCTACTGTTGTTTTCCCGTTCGTGCCAGTCACTCCCACTACCTTCATACTGCTCGAAGGATTTCCATAGTATGCACTCGCTATCAATCCCGCCGCTTCTGCTGAATCTGTAACCACCACATAGCTAACTGCATCATCAGTGACCAACGGCAGCTGTTCACAAACCACAGCAACTGCACCCATTGAAACAGCTTTCTCAATAAACTGGTGTCCGTCTGAACTTGTACCACGAATTGCTATGAATACGGAACCTGCTGTAACCCTCCGGCTATCAATGCAGAGATTCGCAATCTCAGTTTCCGTATTGCCTTTCACCTCGGCAACCTGCAACCCTGATAATATTTCCTTCAACCTCCTCATCTCTTAGCTCAGTATCAATGTTATAGTTTGTCCTTTTGAAACTCTTGTACCGGGAGCAATTGACTGCCCCTGCACAGTGCCTCTTCCTTGTAGTGTTACGCGCAACCCCTGGTTTTCCAGGAGGTAAACTGCATCTTTCAATCCCAGTCCTTTTACATCAGGAACCAGCCCGTGATATACCCCTGCAGGATGAAACTGAACTCGCTTCGTCGAATCAACAGAAAGATGCAGCATCCGCGAGCCTTCATACTCTATCGGTGCATTCTTTCCCAACGCAACCAACATCTTGTTATAACTGTCACCTGTAGCTGCAAACTGGGCTGCAAGTTGAGCCCGCCCCTTTTGGGCAATACTATCAAGCGGTCCATCCCAATCGCCCATCCCATTGGCAAAAATTTTATCTGAAATCATCCTGAACACCGGCGCCGCCAATGTCCCACCATAGTAAGCACTTGACTTTGGCTTCGTCCTAATTACTACGGCAATTGTGTATTTGGGCTTGTCTGCAGGAAAATAGCCAACAAACGATCCCTGGTACACTCCATCAGTGTATTTTATCCCCTTGTCGGCAACCTGTGCCGTACCGGTCTTGCCGGCTATGCGGTAGTACGGAGACTGGATATGCTTACCTGTGCCGGTAAGTACGACCTCCTCTGCGCATGACCTTAACTGAGCCACCGCCTCAGGTGGTGCAATTTGTTCCACTAACACTGTTGGCTCAAGCACATCAATATCCTTACCGTATTCTCTTACCGCACTCACCAGATAGGGTTTCATCATTTTTCCATTGTTCGCAACTGCGTTATACAGCATGCATGTATGAAGCGGAGAAACGAGTATGCCATAGCCCGTAGCCATCCAGGGAAGCGTAGTGCCACTCCAGTGCTTTGTCTTCGGTGTGATCACAGCAGGCTTCCGCTCCCCAAGAAGGTCAATGCCTGTCCTTGTAGTCAGGTGAAGACGCTTGAGGTGCTCGATAAACTTCTCCGGCTGTGCACCATAATAACGTTGTGCCAGTGCGGCCATCGCTACATTGGATGACTGACCAAACGCTTCCCTGATACTGAGCACTCCTAGTC
>JAFAAT010000181.1 GCA_023426425.1 Bacteroidota bacterium
ATGCAGTGCTTAAACATCTGACCGATGAGGTTGTAAAGAAACATAATCAAACGCTATAAATTATGAAATAAACATTTTACCTTTCGGTGAAGCTTCTTTGTTTTACGCATGCCAAAGCCTTAAAAAATGAAAAGGTTTATCATACTGGCAGTTGCCATCCTCGTCTGTGCGACACAGCTCCGGGCACAGCTGATCTCCGTGCTGACACCAAACTCCGGTACTCCCGGACAATCAGCAGATGTCATGATCCGAGGCATCAATACACATTTCCAGTCAGGACTTTCCGAAGCCGATTTTGGACCGGGCATCACCGTGCAAAAGCTCACAGTCTTCAACGCACTCACCTCCACGGCAACCATTCAGGTGAGCCAGAACGCTATACCTGGCCCACGCACCGTCAGGGTCACAACAGGTGCTGAACAGGCGGAAATGGTACAGGGTTTCGAAGTATTCTCGGGGGTGGGCAACTTCACCGCCAATATCGAGATTATTCCGATCGAAACGATTTCACTCGCTGATCTCGACCTTACAAGACCACAGTCGGCACCTGTGCTTTTCTTCGTCAACATCTATAATGACGCCACCGCTAAGAATGTACGTGTCACCGTAGACCTTCAGTCGCAAACACGCGGCAATATCGGCAAGCTTATACTCAATAGCCGTGCGCTCAACAGCAATCAGTACTTACGTATCACGAACAGGGATTTCAATGATCTAAGCCTCAATGGCGGTTCCGGAAACCAATTCCTGAATGAGGTGCAGGCGCTTGGTACCTTCCCTCCTGATAACTACACTTTCAGCCTGGAAGTGCGGGATCAGAATAATAATCTTTTAGGCGCAGACGCAGGTAATACAGTTATTACGAACACCCGCGTGAATCCCGAACTCATCGCACCGGGTGCGCCTTTCTCACTGCAACTCGAGGAGGTATATACACCCTTTCCCCTGTTCCAGTGGTTTGGACAGATGGACCGCTTCGACTTTGCACTATATGAATTGAGAGAGGGGCAATCACCCGAGGAAGCAGTGCGCACATTGGCCGTGTTTAGAAAGACTGATCTTACTTCGAACAATTTTCTTTACCCGGTATACGCGGAGAAGCTGATCCCGGGGAAATCCTATGCCTGGCAGGTACAGGGTAAAATCAGCGGCGCTTCCGGTCAGCAGTATTTCCCAAGTTCTGTGTTCCGTTTCCGTTATAGTGGCGCCGGTACACCTGTTACAACTGAAGTACCTGCAGTGGCGAGCATACAGCTGATGCCGCTGGAAATAGAACTTGAGCCCGGAGCTGTGTTCAAGTTTAACGCTTTGTTTTTTGACAGCGAAAACAACCCCCTCACTAACGTCAGTCCTCAATGGACTCTATCCTCGCCCAAAGGCACAATCAGCGCTGATGGTCTGCTCACCGCAGGCACGCAGCCGGGCACTTTTGCAGTGATAGTAAAATCCGGGAGCACCACCGAGTATGCCACGGTCACGATCAGGAGTAAACAGCCCGCCGCGCAAGTCAATGTAGCGGAGTGGATGATTGATGGGCTTATTGATCAGTTATTCGGACTACCAAAATAAATAACGCTAAAAACGTACGACTATGTACAAGCAAACGCGTACCGGGATCATCATCCTGTTGGTCCTGCTGTCAGCACAGGGCGCACAGGCGCAGGTCAAGCTTTATGTGAGCAAGCAGTCTGGCGCTTCATCGAGTCATAGCGGCTCCTATTCCAAGCAGACAGACAACTATGAACAGGGGACAGTCTATATAAGTGGCGGCGGGTTACTGAGCTACACGGTGGATCCTTCTGATCTGAGTATTCAGCCCAATGAGAGCAAGAGCTGGAACGGCAGCATTTCTGCAGATGTGGCAGGAGCACCCGCGGCGGGGAGTTCAGCGAACGCCCAGCTCATGATCAACTATAATCTTTCGTACAGTCGCCCTTACGGCGCCGGCACTAATGGTTCTGTGACCAGTACCTACTACTGCTCCGATAATGGGTCTGCTTCCGGCAATGGAGGTTGTGGCTACCATGATGGTTCTCCGGGCGCACACGAGATCGTCAACGACGTTGGTACACATAACCGTGACTTTGAAATTGTGAGTATTCTGGCGGAACTCCCGGATACGATCTGTCTGGGTGCTACCGGTCAGAATTCGGTGACTGTCACCACCTATCCTGCAGATGGAGGCACATACACCTGGACCAGTTCTCACCCTTCGGTACAGATCACCAATGGTGACCAGAAAACTGCGACAATCAAGCTACTCGACACCTCGGTGAAGAATGCTACCGTCAAGGTCACGTTCGAGATTGGCGGTGTTAGCTACTATGATGAGGGCGTGCTTTCGACCTGTGAGTGTTCGTGTAAACCCATCACTGCGGGAATTACTGCTGGTCCTTTTCAGCTCAACTTCAATGCACCGCCTGATGCGGCATCTCCGGATAACGAGGGGAATTGTGCCTACACTAGCAACAATGCGTCTTTCAATATGACCATGACAGGTACAATTGAGCGCCAGGTGCAGATTCCCGGTGACGCGACTGTGAGCTTCAAGAAGAATTGTAAAACAGGCACACTGGGAGAAGTATCCATTTCATGGAATGGTGACATTGAGATTCCTGAACTCGAAGTGCAGGGTGTGAAGATTGTAAAGCTCAACCTCACTGCGATTAACCTCACCGTGGCTACTAATGGGAATGTGTCGGGAGATGTAACCATCAAAGCCACCAATCCTGTAGATCGAGATCTTTCTATGGGTAAGGGATTCGTGATGCTGCGGCAGGGGTTGAATAGTAATATTACATTCAGCTTCAGCAATACCAATGGCTTTGCCGGCACGTTCGACTTCAGCGGGCTCCATGGAATAAAAATCGACCTGGTGAAAAAAGACAATGGTGTCGATGTGATTCTAGCTGATTTTACAGGTGATATGACAGCAGACGGCACCCTCACGGGCACGCTGGCCGCACATGTCGATGCCTCGTATAAAACCAACCTGTTCCGCATTACATTGAAAGAGCTGGCGCTCGGACTTGAAATGAAAATACCTCAAGCAAGCTTCAGGCTCACCAATGGCAACGGCAAGGTGCAGGTTTCAGAGATGCGCGCAGTGACGGGAACTATCGACCTTGGTTTAAACTTCCCCGGCAATGGAGGTTGCCAGGCGACGGTGAATGCTGCAGATATGACCGCCTTCTCTATGACACTTAGTGAATTCACGCTACAGGCAGATTTCAATGCAGATTTCGACCTTACCAAGGTGAATGGAAGCCTCAAGGCGAAGCATGAACAATTCGATGCCAAGATAGATGTAAGCCAGTTTGAAGTGGAAAATGGCGCGCTCACCAAATTTACTGCGGCTGGTGCTGTCAGATACAAAGCATTCAAGTTTACGCTTGAGAATGCGAACTATAACAATCCGCCCAGTGAGCTAAACATTACAGCGAAGGTGGAAATCAATACCACAGGCGCACAAGCCATGTTGCAGGTCTCCGAGTTCAAGATTGCCGAAGCAGGGACTATCACTGTCGGCGGGATCTCAGGTGAGTTTAATAAGGCGCCAGCTTCGTTCTCGTTCAATGCGACGTTTGGACAGAACAAATTTGCAGGTAGCTTCAACGGTAGTTTTGCCAGCATTGGGCTTGATGGTGCCATAGATATTGGCACAGATGGTGATCCGGCTTTCAACTACGCCTATTTCGCTATTACTGCCAGAGGAAATGTGCCTCTCGGACAGTCGGGTCTAAAGCTCACGCAGGTTGGAGGAAAAGCAGGATTCAACTACGAGCTCATTTTTCCTGGAGGCAATGGTCAGCCCAACCTTGGCAGCTATATCATTGGCCTGAACCTCGGAGTAGCTGATGTGGCTAACATGTGTGAGGTGACAGGAGAGGCGATCGTACAGTTCAATACCTACAGCGGCAACACCGTGGTCACGCTGAATGGTGGCATTGCAGTACTCAAGAACAATACGTTCTTCAGTGGCAGCATGAATGTGAACTACCGTATACCACAACAGACGATTGATGGCAGGGTAGGGGCTGTAGTGAAGATCCCTTCTAGTGGTTTTGTGGTGACCACAAACAACTGTAATGTAGACTTCAATATCGGCAACGGCAGCTGGAGTGCAAATGGTGCCAACATGAGTGGCGAGATGTTCAACGGTATCATTCAGCTTTCAGGCGGAGGAATCAATATGAGTGGTTCGCTGAGCAATCCGACACAGATGAGTGGTAACCTCAGGGGGCGTGCTACAGCTTCTTTTGCCTATGGTTTGAGTGTAGGTGGATATGGGAATACGGTAAGCGGCACTATTAACCTCGGCATGAACTCGCAGATAAATGCGAACATCAACCAGGCGGGTTTAAGCGGCAGTTTTGGTGTTACAGCTACGGGCAATGGTACGCTGACCTTTACGACCTGGCTGGGCAGCCAGTCGTTCCAGGGAAGTGCCATCGCCAATGGCAACATTGGCTACAACGGCGGCACACTGTCGCTGGATGGAACTATGGACGTCACCCTGCCGATAACGATACCATTCTGGGGGAACCAAATCTCCACGGGTATGAGCATTGCTATATAGTCTTGTGAATATCCAGTTCATATTGCCAAGTGAGAAAACATACAACTGAACTCATATGAAGTCCTGTTTATCCATACTCCTCCTGCTCCTGGTCTGCACAACCTCCGCACAGGAGCCAACTGCCAGTCTGCTCCTCCAAAGCCCGGACGGCAAGACTGTCAAGCTTCTCTGGGTGCTGAAAGCCTGGGATAAATCTCTTGATGGATTTGACCTGAAAAAGCGGTCTGGGAGAGGCGACTGGCAGAAGCTGAACAAGGCGCCGATTCTCCCGGAGATCAGTCTGCAGAAAGATTTCACTATAGTCGATACCGATCCGGTGGCTGCCGGAGACCTTAAGGCAGTCCTGGTGCAGAAAATCGGTGCAGGAGAGATGAAGGAGATTAGTCATACAGCATACATTGAAAAGCTGCGTACCGACCCCGATGCCATTAAAGCAGTCGCTATGATGACCGCATTGAATTACCAGCTTGCGCTGATCAACGGATTTGCTTTTGTAGATCGCAACACCAGTGCCGGTAGATGGGAGTATGGGTTATTCCCGACGGGCTCGAACAAAGCACTGGCCACTGCCAGCTGGCAATTCGGCGAGCGTCCTGACCTTGACCTCATCACTGACATTACTGCGCGGAAGACATCGGTAAAAAACAAGATTCAGCTAGTCTGGACTGTAGACAGTGTAAAAGCAAAAGCGGCACATCTTTCCGGCTTCAACATTTACCGGGAAGCGCGTAAACTTAACCAGGCTCCGGTGATGTCGCTGAATAGCGTCGGCTTGTATGAGTTTAGCTGGTTTGACTCATTGGAGGTTTTGCAAAAAACACAATACAACATCAGCACAGTTTCTATTTTTGGAATAGAGTCTGCATTGCGGCCTTTCACTTATGATCCTGCGATGCATGCCCAAGACTATCAGGCTCCGGAGCTAATCGAACCTCTTTCTGAAGTGCAGGGTACGACTGCTAAGGTTCGCCTGAGCTGGACGCTGCCGAAGTCTCTCAACCAGCAACTTAAGGGATTCAGAATGTACCGGGCAGATCTTCCTGCAGAACCGCGCACCATTTCAGAACTCCTTCCGCCAAATGCCCGAAGCTTCGATGATAAGACCCCGGCAGTCATTCCCAGCTATGTACGTTATCAGCTTCAAGCAATATACCAGGATGGAACTATTATGCAAAGCGGTGAACGCCTATTCTACTATGCACCGGCACTAAAGCCGTCGAAACCGCAAGGTTTGAAAGCTACATGGACTAAGAAAGCTGATAAGCTTGTGGTGGATCTTAGCTGGAATGCTCCCGCAGCTGATGACTCACTCACGGACTACTACCAGCTTTATGCTTCCGATGCGATTTCAGGTAAGCTTTACCTGCAGGCTGACCGCGGACGAATTGAAGGAAATACGATCAGCTATACCATCAACTATGGTAAAGGACAGCGTTATGATTTTGCGGTTTCCGCAATAGGCAAAAACCTGGTGGAAAGTGAACTTAGTGACACTGCTTCTGTACGTGTGCCAAGCCAGCAGCTACCCTATCCCAGGATTGAGAATGTGGCCGTAGACAGCAACCGTGTGAAGCTATTTTGGGACTACCCGGAGATCGCAGACCTGAAAGGATTTCGTGTGTTCCAGAATGGGAATATGGTGGCGAGCGAATTTGAGCTGAATAAAGCAGTGCGACAGTTTAGTACCCCATCGCTGAAGTGGAATACTACTTATGGTTTTACTATCCAGGCTGTCACGGAAACCGGGGTGGAAAGCCCGATATCTGTGACACGGTCTGTGACTACCGATACCAAAAAAAGATAAGTCTATGAGCTTGCAGTATCGCGGTCCGGCTATTGGTTTACTGCTTTTCCTGGTGTCCACCTGGTGTTTTAGTACGGCGAGTGCGCAGCAACAGGAGTGGCAAATCTTATCACCTCTTCCGGATAGCGTTGTTGCCGATGAATATCTGCTGATCGCAGTGGAACTGCCCACTTCCGTGCAGGGTGAGAAACTGCGACTCTATATTGACAATGAGCAGGTGAAAGGAAATATTCGCCTAGCCGGACAACGTTTGAGCTATTTGCATACTACATCATTGGCTCCGGGGCAACACAAAATCAGAATCGAAACCGGAGTGCCTGAGCAACAACGTGAGTGGCGTTTCTTCTACAGGAACAGAGATTTCGCGCCAACCAAACGGCATCCTCAGGTTACCCTATCCGGGACAGTGGTGGCGGAAAACAGGACGACTTTTTTGTCGGGCACCGGCCAGGATCTCCGCCAGGAGCCAAACCATACCACCAGCCTTGGCGTGGACATGGTCGCGAGGTATAAGAATGCAGAGCTGCCAGTGAGAATATTTCTTACCAGCAACAACAGGTTCAGCACCCAATCCATGAATTATTACCAGGTGGGTTTTCGCAACAAGTGGGTAGAACTCCAGGCGGGTGATCTTAACCCCGATATGGACCGGCTGATCCTGACCGGCGTTCGCCTGCGAGGTGTGGGCGCAAAACTCAAAGCGGGGGGAAGCTCTATACAATTCTTTACGGGTGAACTGAACCGTGCCTATGAAGGGTCGTTAATTACCTATACTCCGGGTTCTGGTATGTTGCCAACTAATCCTGTAAACGATTCGCAGTTTATTGCCCCGGGTACTTACAAGAGGGCGATGTCTGCGGTAAGGATAGAGGTTGGCAACAAGACTGAGATATTTAAGGTTGGAGTTAATGCTTTTAAAGCCAAAGATGTGGTGAGCTCAATCCGCTATGGCATCGCACCGAAGGAGAATCTCGCTGGTGGACTTGATCTGGGCTTGAAGCTGTTTAAAAAGAGCGTGACCTTCCAGTCTGGTCTGGCGGCATCGATTCTTACCAACAACATTTCAAATGGCGTTATAAACAAGACGACGCTGGATACTACTTTCGGTATCAAGTTGCCTTTTGACCCTGCCGCTTTCAAGGATATCATTACGCTAAATGCCTCCACCGTGCCGGCTTCGCTCGAGAATGCCGACTTTATTGCATGGTATGGCACTGTGAACTATGTTAACAAGTATCAGAGTTTTTATGTTGAGTATCGAAGAAATGGCCCATTGTTTAACTCTCTCGGTAATCCCTTCCTTCGTTTTAATTATGATGGCTTCATAGTAGGTGAGCGGTTTGCCTTGTTTAAACGCAAGATGTCTATAGACCTGAACTATCAGAACTATTCGAATGATTTGAATCAAAGTTTGCCGGTGAAAGTGCATACGCAGAACTACCGGACAAACCTGACGTTGAACCCAGGCACTAAGTGGCCGATTGTGTTCCTGAACTACCTGGGCCAGTTCAGAGACGGACGGAGCAACAGCGAGAGCATTCAGCAGGTGCATGATGTGCTGAATAACTATGTGGTGGGTGCCAATCTGAACAGGCGGTTCTGGGACATAGATCATCATTTCCGGACGATGCTGAACCTGAGCACCCGGCAGGACAGGCTGCGGCCTGCAAATCAGTTTACTTCCTGGAATGCGACCGTGGGTATAACCGAGCGTTTTAGTGAGCGGTATTCGCTGAATCTTGATGTTGGGAAAATGAGCATTGTTGGAGCCGATGATAAGCCGATTGCTGATTATCTCACCTACAATGTCAGTTTCGACTGGCAGGCACACCCTCAGAAGTTATTGCTGACGGCGGCTTTCTCCAACAATACCTCCTTTGCCACTGAATATACAGGCACTGCCCACAGAATGGCTGCGTTATTGCGCATGCGTTATAATTTCTATAAAGGCATGGGTCTGGACTTCGAAGGTGGTTATCAACCCTATCGCAATGAGTTAAACTCTGCAGAGGATTACGACGAAAGTTATGTCTTCATCCGCTATACTTGTGATTTGGCGGCGTTGTTGTATTGAATTGTGTAGTCGGTGATTTGTGTAGGTGTTGAGGTGTTGCTTTGTGTTTTCGTGTTTTTGTTTTTTACCGGCGCGAGTGAAATCTTGTGAGGGTTAAGTCACACAGAGGCCCACTGAGGGACTAGCTCTTGCGGCTTAGGTTGGTGGAGAGCCACAGAGGTCCAACGCGAGTACTATTTGTTGTTTTGTGTTTTCGTGTTTTTGTTTTTGACTAGCGCGAGTGAATACTTTGAGGGTTAAGTTACACAGAGTGACACTGAGGGGCAGGCTCTTGCGGCTTGGGTTGGTGGAGAACCACAGAGTCCGGCGCGAGTGCTATTTGTTGTTTTGTGTTTTCGTGTTTTTGTGTTTAACCGGCGCGAGTGACTGTCGCGAGGTCTTGGTCACACAGAGGCTTTCTTCTACTTTTTTGCTTGCCCAATCCCGAATGGT
>JAFAAT010000229.1 GCA_023426425.1 Bacteroidota bacterium
GCTGAGTACACCTGCCCGATTACTTCGGGAATATTTCTCAGGATTGTGGCGGAGAAAGCCTGGGAGGATTTGCAGAAGGGTGTGCCTGTGGAGGAGGTAGCACCGTTTTGGCGGATAGTGGATCCGAAGTCACCGACGGCCGAAAAGCTGACGTTTGGGACGGAGTTTTTGGTGGAGCAGCGGAGGAAAGAGGGAATATAGGGTTCAGAGAGTGCGGGTTATTTTAAGAAGTAGTCCATTTGGAATTGCAGTACCGCCACTGTATCTGTTTGCTCGAGTGTAGCGATTGGGTTCGCGATGGTCTGTCCAGGAATAAGTCTTCCTATACTTTGCCATCCGCCGTAGAAGGCTTGTGTAAGCACGAAGTAGCTCATAGGAATTGAAATTCTATTGCCAGAGAATGTGCCTTTCATTTTTTCTACTGTAACCAGTGAATCCATGCTTCCAGCCTGGTATACGGAAACGAGGGAGCTTGTCTCAATGTAGTCGCTTATGATGGCATTTAGCGTATGAAACGAGGACAATTCGTGAAGTGTATCGATGGCTGTGAACAAAATTTCGGACCCATTCATACTTACAGTGAAGGGTCTTTTATCGGGAGAAAACAGATTGTACAATACAGTGTCCTGAAGTGTGGCAATGGTGTCCGAAACTGAGACGATGCTGCTTCCCAAGGCTTGGTTTCTCTGTACAATACTGTTTACCAATACCGAGTCTGACAATTGACCATTTTGAGTATACACCTTCAATGCACCCGTCGCCTTTATCTCCGTGCATACATATAGCCTGCCGGGAGGTAGAGTGGTTGGAGTAGTTGTGTTTTCATCTCTCTGGCAGGAGGCTAGCAGGAGTACAACTAGAATGGTGGTAAAACTGAGGAGACGTGAAGACATTGAATAAAGATAAACACGAAAAGATGAAAACGAGCTTACCAGGCTATCACCAAAACAAAAACGGCTTTCAGCGCAGTGCCAAAAGCCGTTTTGATCAGGAGAAGGGGTTTGTTCAACCTCCCAGTGCATCCTTTATTTTATCAAAAAAAGTTTTGTCTTCTTTTTCTGTTTTGGCGTTAGGGCCCGGTTTGAAGTTTGGTGAGTTTTTGAGTTTTTCGAGCAGGTCTCTTTCTTCGTTTGAAAGGTTTTGGGGGGACCAGATGTTGACCTCAACAAGTTCGTCGCCTTTTTCGTAGGACTGGAAAGCCGGGAAGCCTTTGCCCTTCAGACGGAAGATCTTACCGCTTTGAGTACCTGCAGGAATCTTGATTTTAGCCCGCCCGTCAATCGTTGGCACCTCAACCTGTGTGCCCAGTACCGCTTCGGGGAAGGAAACATGCAGTTGATAGACTACGTCGAGTTCATGTCGGCGAAGATGTGGGTGTCGTTCTTCTTCGATGAGAATCAAGAGATCACCGGGAGGACCTCCACGTTCGCCGGCGTTACCTTTACCACCCATGCTCAGTTGCATGCCTTCCTGAACACCGGCTGGTATTTCGAGGTTGAGCATTTCCTCGCCATAGACGCGGCCTTCGCCTTTGCAGCTTCCACATTTAGCAGTGATCTGTGTACCCTCACCGTTACAATTAGGGCAGGTAGTGACAGTCTGCATCTGGCCCAGAAAAGTATTTGTAACCCTCCTGACCTGGCCGCTGCCACCACAGGAATTACAAGTCTGGACAGAGCTTTTGTCTTTAGCCCCGCTTCCGTTACAGGTGTCGCAGGAGACGTATTTTTTCACCTTGATTTTCTTGCTGGCACCATTGGCTATCTCGGCATAGTCCATTTTCAGTTTGACGCGAAGGTTTGCTCCTCTTGTGCCTTGCCTGCGGCCACCCTGTCTGCCGGCACTGCCGCCGAAAAAGCTGCCGAACATGTCGTCACCGAAGATGTCGCCAAAGTTGGAGAAGATGTCCTCCATGCGCATGCCACCGTAGCCACCACTGGCTGCTCCACCCAGTCCTGCATGACCGAAACGGTCGTACTGTGCTTTTTTATCAGGATTGCTGAGTACATCATATGCCTCTGCAGCCTCTTTAAACTTTTCTTCGGCTTCTTTGTCGCCTGGATTTCGGTCAGGGTGATACTTCAGCGCTATTTTTCGATAGGCCTTTTTGATCTCGTCTGCCGCAGCGCTTTTGGAGACGCCCAGAACCTCGTAATAATCTCTTTTTGACATAAATTTCTGACTTCGATATCCTTCGGGGAAGGACAGCCTTTTGTTTACTGTTTGAACCGCCTTTGGACGGTGTACTTATTTTCCTACAATTACTTTTGCGTGCCGGATTAGTTTATCGTTTAAGTAGTAGCCAGGTTCTGTTTCATCAAGTACCTTTCCTTTGAGTTCTTCACTGGGTGCGGGAATTTCTGCGAGCGCCTCATGCATGTCGGCATCAAAGGGTTGATGGAGGCTTTCCATGCGTTTGAGTCCCCTTGCCTGAAGTGTGGTGCGCAGTTTGTTGAATACCAGCGTAACCCCTTCGCGCACCTGATTTATATCGTCTGATGCCTCTAACTGTTTGGCTGCGCGGTCTGTATCGTCAAGAACCACTAAAAGAGCCTGAATGATGTCTTTGCCTGCTGTTTGGATAAGTTCCACACGCTCTTTGGCATTTCTGCGTCTGAAGTTGTCGAATTCTGCGACCAGACGGAGGTATTTATCTTTGGATTCTGCAAGTTCCTGTTTTAGTTTTTCAAGCTCTCCTTCCTCTTCAATCTTGTCATCGAGGTGTTGAGTGCCTGGCACACTGTCGTCTGTATTGAGTTCGCTGGCGATTGCTTCTTCAGTAGGTGTGGGATTTTCCTGGGTATCGGTGGCTGACTGATCAGCGCTAGGGTTTTCCGTTGGTTCATTTGTTACGCTCTCTTTGTCAAACGCTTGTTCATTCATAGTCTTCTTTTTTTTGAAAAACATGCCGCAAATTTAGGCTCAATTAGTTTGCCAGCCTGCCTGAAAGGACAAAATGTCGGTCATTTGGGCTGAATGCGGGTCAAAATGTTCCTAGTTTCTTATCAATGAGACCCTTGACCGGAGCAGGCCAGCTATTCAGGTAGTGCCGGAAGTAATATTCCGGTGTGGGTGAAAAACTAAGATAAAAGCGGGCGACATCAGGGATATCTGAACCTTCAAAATCGAATATTCTACCTGAATCGGCTGCGCGCCGGATCATGGTATCTACGAAAAAGTAAGTAGCCCTCATCTGACGTCCTTCGGTAGTAGGTGCACCCAGCAAATAATAAATCCTATGTTTGTCCTGGAGAAGAAGTCCGGCATAGACCAGTGCACCGGAAGGGTCTTTTACTCCGGCTGTAAAGGCCGACCCTGAAGACTTTAGCTTTTCGTAAAAGTTCCTCAATAGCTGGAAGTGCAGGTTGGTGTACCCGGTCTTACTGCCGTAAGCGGCGATATAGCAATCCAGCACCTCTGAAAAGGAGACTTCATCGGCAAAAACACAGCCCCGGGTGACGGACTGGCGAAGGTTCTTTTTGCAGCTACCCGTGTAATTGTTCGCGATCTCTTTGTATGGCGCGGCCGGGATGATGTAATTGGTCCTCCTGACAATTCCGGCCTGGGGCAGCAGATTTTCGTGAGGGGAAGCGTATTGCAGTATCCGGCTAAACTGTTGCAGATGGGAACCTGCAGAAGCAATCATTTCACTGTTGTAGTTGCCTGCCAGGCCGAGGCGCTGGATGAAGGGAGGCATGTAGACCATTTCAAACAGGAGCTTCTTTTTTACCGGGATAGCCATCACTGCTTTATAGTCGTCGACAAGGAGACCCACCCATGTTTCGCAAAACGTGTCGAGGCAGCGGGTGGTGGAGTAGATAGTGGCCGAGTGATCGCTGTGTACACAGGCATCCCATTTGTCCCTGTCAATCTTTTTGGCAGGTAAGATCCGGATGTTGTGTGTAGTGCTTTTCTCCTTCAAAATCTGCTATTTGAACTGGATTACTTTAGCGACATTGATCCTTCGTACAAAGAGAGTAGGCAATAGCATGATGAGCAGACAAATCAGCAATGTGGCTGCATCGATTGCGAGCACCTGCCAAAGGGTCAATCTGACTGGTACATACTGCATGTAATACACTGACTCGTTGAGGGCGATGAATTGTGTTTGCTGTTGTAGTACTGCAATGCCTACACCCACGAGGTTGCCGATGATGATGCCGGAAAGGGCGATCATGCCTGCATAATACAGGAAGATTTGTTGGAGCTTTCTGTTGCCCATACCCAGGGACTTGAGCACACCTACCATACGAGCCTGCTCGACGATGAGGATGAGCAGGGCAACGGCCAGGTTGATAATGGCGACGATGGCCATTATGGCGAGTACTATTTGAGCATTGAGGTCCTGAAGCTGGAGCCAGTCGAAGATGTTGATGTAGATCTCCCTCATAGTATTAGCTGTTAGCGGCGCTTCCAGCAGGTTGTAGAAGATGTGGGATGAGACTGAATCTGCAAATTCTTCGGCTGAAAGGTCTATTTGGTAGCCATTGATTTCAGTGGGTGCCCAGCTGTTGATGCGCTGGAGGAGGCGGAGGTCGCAGATGCCGTAGTCTTTGTCGATTTCGTCCATGCCAGTATGGAAGACTCCAGCGAGCTTTACTTTTCTGATCCGGGGAGTGGTGGCTCCTGGTTCGAGGAAGTAGAGCTGGAGGTAGTCGCCGGCCTTGAGGCGGAGGCGGTTGGCTGTGGTACGGGAGAGTAGAATTTCTTTGGAGTAACTGGTATCGGAATAGTTGATTTTCTGGCCGGTTAAAGAGATACGTGGTGAGAGTCGGAAGCTTTCGGCGACACCCTTCAGTTTGATACCTTCCATTGTACCGTTGGCCTGAAGAATGGCAGGTCGTGCAGCCCATGGAGCTACCTGAGTGACATGAGGAAGCTTGCGAATGTGTGCTGCAAGAGCAGTGTCGTATTCGATGGGTACTGGTGAGACGATCGTATTTGCGTTGACGTTGAAGGGGGTGATAAGTACATGGCCCCAGAAGCTGAAAAGCTTTTCACGAATCTCGTATTTGAAACCTGTAATGAATGCGACAGCAAGGAGCATGACCGCCACGCTCAGTGCTGTGGATATCATGGCGAGCCTTATGATAAATGATGAGAAGGTGCCTTTTTGGCGTAGCAGGTAACGTCGTGCGAGAAAGAAGGGTAGATTCACGATAGGTTCAAAAGTAGTGGGAAAAAGGGAATGCGAGGAATGGGAGAGGGCGAAAGCCTGAAAATCTAGGATGGAATACAGTTTCGCGGTTAAAGAAATGTGATTAGTAGGGCTGCGGGTGGACGAAGAATGGAGGCTGGTGTTGATCTTAAGTGCCGCTGGGTCGGTTTGCTCCCTCCTGACCACATATTACCAGCAGAATGGTAGGGAAATTGCGTCCTTGCGCTAAGGCGCCGACCCCTTAGTGACGTGACGGGGATAGAACGGAAACAGCCATGGAGGTCTCTATGGGGTCTCTAAGAGGTCTCTATAGGGTCTCTAGGAGGTCTCTACTAAGTTTTATATGAAGTGGAAGAATTGGGCTACTAATGATTCAACTGGATGTAAGCTGTTGGTCCTGCTTTGAAAGGATTTTGCAGAATGGGCAGATGTCTCTAAACAAGGTTTTTGCAGCCTTGTATTAATACCAAAAACGGCAAAAGGTAACCCAATTTTCATGAGATTTTTTTTTGACCAAGTAACTTCCGAGGGGAAGTTGAGCTTTGTCATTTACATTGGACTTTTCAGAGGAGCGATCGCAAAATATTCGCTCTAGCGGAACCAGAAGGTAATGCAGTGCGGGTAGTGATATCGAAACAGGCTACCCGTGGGCAGCCTGTTTCAGAGTTATCTATGTGGCAGTTGATTAGTCGAGGGCGGTAGCACCTTCGATTAGTACACTGGTTTTGTTGTTGAGCACTTCGACAAACCCACCTGTGATCTCATAGAGTTCTGTGGTGTTTTTGTCTTTGATGATCTTCATCTTCCCTTTGCCAAGGGTGGCAATCATAGGAGCGTGGTTTTCGAGGATCTCGAAGGAGCCCTGGATTCCGGGTAGTTGTACACCGTACACGTTTCCGCTGTAAACCTTGTGCTCGGGTGATAATATTTCTAGTTGCATGTAGTTTTAAAGTTGAAGCGTTCGAAAGTGAAAAGCTGATGGGCACATCACCTACCAGCTTTTCAGTTTATCAACTTAGTTTTTAGCTTGCTCCATAAGCTTCTTACCCTTAGCGATAGCATCATCGATGGTACCAACCAGGTTGAAGGCTGCTTCCGGATACTCGTCTACCTCACCATCCATGATCATGTTGAAGCCACGGATAGTTTCTTCGATTGGTACAAGTACACCCTTAAGACCAGTGAACTGTTCTGCCACGTGGAAAGGCTGGGACAGGAAGCGCTGTACTTTACGGGCACGGGCAACTGTCTGCTTATCTTCTTCAGAAAGCTCGTCCATACCGAGGATGGCGATAATATCCTGAAGTTCCTTATAACGCTGGAGGATCAGTTTCACGCGGTTAGCACAGTCGTAGTGTGCATCACCCACGATCATTGGCGTGAGGATACGGGAGGTGGAATCCAGTGGATCTACCGCAGGGTAGATACCAAGATCCGCGATCTTACGGGAAAGTACGGTTGTCGCATCCAGGTGGGCGAAGGTTGTTGCCGGAGCCGGATCGGTAAGGTCATCCGCAGGTACGTAAACCGCCTGTACAGATGTAATCGAACCATTCTTTGTTGAAGTGATACGCTCCTGCATCAGACCCATTTCGGTAGCCAGCGTAGGCTGGTAACCTACTGCTGAAGGCATACGACCGAGAAGGGCGGATACCTCAGAACCTGCCTGAGTGAAACGGAAGATATTGTCTACGAAGAACAGGATGTCCTTTCCTTTACCAGTACCATCACCATCGCGGAAGTATTCAGCGATAGTCAGACCTGAAAGGGCCACACGTGCACGGGCTCCGGGAGGCTCATTCATCTGTCCGAATACGAATGTTGCTTTTGAGTCTTTGAGTTCTTCAGCGTTTACGGAAGACAGATCCCATCCGCCTTCTTCCATGCTGTGCTTGAACTTCTCACCATATTTTACGATGCCGGCTTCGATCATTTCACGCATCAGGTCATTACCTTCACGTGTACGCTCACCTACACCAGCGAATACGGAAAGACCCGAATATGCTTTTGCGATGTTGTTGATCAGCTCCTGGATCAATACGGTTTTACCTACACCCGCACCACCGAAGAGACCGATCTTACCACCTTTTGCGTAAGGTTCGATAAGGTCAATTACCTTGATACCTGTGTAAAGAATTTCGGAGGCAGTGCTCAGATTTTCGAATGCAGGTGGTTTAGCGTGAATCGGGCGACCGTTGGTTTTATCAGGCTGGGGCAAACCATCAATAGCATCACCGGTAACATTGAACAGGCGACCATGGATCTGCTCACCTGTGGGCATTGCAATCGCTTTACCGGTGTCGCGAACTTCCATACCACGTACGAGACCTTCGGTTCCGTCCATGGCTACGGTACGCACACTATCTTCCCCGAGGTGTTGCTGTACTTCCAGTACCAGTTTATCACCGTTTTCACGGGTAAGTTCCAGAGCGTTGTAGATTTCAGGCAGCTTATTTTCATTGCTGAAGTAAACGTCCACAACCGGTCCGATGATTTGCTTGATTTTACCAACGTTTGGCATACGACTCAGTTATATAAAATAGAAAGGTTTGAGACACAAAAAAGAGGGGGCTTCCCTCAAATTTGGCGCAAAGGTAATGGTATGGGGCGAAAATGCAAAAGGTAAAAAGAGAAATGTAAAGATGTGAAAAATATAGAAAAACATCGGGGTAGCTTTTAGAAGTGATCCATATAAGTAAGTCATACCTAGCTCTAAATACCTATTCTTTCGGGATGTTTATGTTGTATTTTTTCAGTGCAAAAGTTTTTAGACACAACCCTACAACGGACTAAAATATTATTGCTATTGTTGATGCTATGAAGTTGAGAGAGCCTGCTGGCATATAGAAAGCGGCGGTTTCCTGTTGCCGAGTATCGGCGAAGGTTAAGCATAACAGGATTACACGTATATTCCGGTACAGGATTTGTGCTGGTAAAAGCAGGGGTGCTCTCCTGCTATCAGGCGGATTTTCAGATTTTGTGGTTCAGAAATTATGTCAGTAATTTTGACTGGCACCATCCTGTAAAAGAGTGTCCCGCTGTTCTTCATGGAGGATAGAACCAATGAAGCTTCAGATTCAAGCTATGGTTTTCGGCGGGTTTTAAACATGAGTAGTTGACTGAGTTCCTGGAAAACAGTTTGGTTGAATTAAGTTTCCAGAAGGATTTTCTACATGACAAATAGAATTTAGCCTAATAAATACGGTTACCTTACGGTCTTGTACGTTAGCCTGTCTTCCTGATCGATAGGGTAGTAAAGTAAGGTCTAAGTAATTCCTAAGTAGATGTAAAGTCAGAGATAATTAGCATCACTCTTGTTCTAGCTCCACAAAAAAGACCTGTCTCTGTCCTGCCTGCGTCCCATCTCTGCCCTACCTGCGTCCTATATCTCCTCCATGCCCCCTCCCTGCCTCCTTGCTGTCTCCTTCATACCTGCGTGCTGAGAATTGCTG
>JAFAAT010000281.1 GCA_023426425.1 Bacteroidota bacterium
TGCAGCAACGCGGAGTGATCTGACAATCAAGAATGCGGATGTGGCACATCTTGGGGTAATACCTGAGATTTTTGAACGCCTGGGCATCAGGCTGGAAATTGAGGGAGATGACATACGCATACCGCCACAGGACAGCTATGAGATTCACAAGTTCATAGATGGCTCTATCCTTACTGTTTATGATCATCCCTGGCCGGGATTTACTCCGGATCTGTTGAGTATTGTATTAGTGACGGCTACACAGGCAAAGGGCACGGTGCTCATCCATCAGAAGATGTTTGAGAGCAGGTTGTTCTTTGTCGATAAGCTTATAGAGATGGGTGCCCAGATTGTGCTTTGTGATCCGCACCGGGCTGTAGTGATTGGGCTGAACGGGGAGTCGACGTTGCGGGGGACAGATATGGTGTCGCCGGATATTCGTGCGGGTGTGGCGTTGCTGATTGCTGCGTTATGCGCGCAGGGGAAGAGCACTATTCAGAATATTGACCAGATTGACCGCGGGTATGAGAATATCGATGTGCGGTTGAATGCGCTGGGTGCGGATATCAGAAGGGTGTAAGTTCAGAGCCGAAGCGATGGTACCGACCTAAAAAGCTGCAGGGCAGTTGCTCCTGATGGAGTATATCGGAATATACCCATCACAAATACTACATTATATTGAATGTGACCAACTTCAAACAACTGGGGTTATATACAACCTTGTGAGGTGTATAAGCAGATGAGTTTTAGCATTGAGAACCCTTTGAAGCGGAAGATTAGCGCTAAAAATGCGTCCAATGCTCCACACAATCTCCTCAGAGTTGCCCCAAAGCGGGGTAAAAACCGCCTAAAAGACTGCCGGAACAGGCTAAAATGAGGGCGGTACAGTTCTTTAATACTATTAACAGGACGACGATTGAATAAGACAGTTTATAGGAGTTGAATGAAGGTCTGGTAATGAGATGAACATAAGAATGATAGATCGGAACCAGAAATTGACAGGACATATTTAAAGAACATCACCAGACCTTCACCTCAGCTCTAACTAAAAAGTAAAAACGAACTAAACATATTTAAGAACAAACAAGCATCGGGAGTATGTAATATCTCTTCTCTTCTACTCTCTCTCCTCTGAATGATAATATTGCTCCCGATGAAAAATAGCCTCTCCCGAGGCTATTTTTATTTTGTACATATTCCTCCCAAAATGTGTGCGCCTGTTGTCATGACTCCCCGGTGACGTGCAATTAGCCTTTAATGGACAAGCAAACCTGATGAGGCATAAAACGCTGGAATCCAATGTGTTTTACATGCGTACGAATTTCTGGCACGGTATTTAGTTCTACAGTTATAACAGCAAAAACTTACGGTTATGAAACTGAGAACGAAAAATTACATACAGAGGCAGAAAGCGATACGTAACATGTTTAGATTTTCTGACCTGAAGAGCTTTCTGAAGGCAAGCTTCCAGGCATCCAAAAGTCTGGTGGTGAAAAAAGACATTATTAACATGATCATTGAGCTTGAGCAACCAAGACAGGTGGCGAAGGCATCCTGATATAAGTAGAGAATGCAATTTCAATAGGCCTGCTTCCGGGAAGCGGGCCTTTTTTGTGGATATTGCACTGACATGTAGAGGGCGAGTATCTAGCCTTCCTGAAAAACTCTGTGGAACTCTGTGACTCCTCCGGGTACTCTGTGTAACTTTCAGTGGAAGGCTGCCTGAATGCCATAGAGGGTTCAAAAAAACCCGGAAAGGAAATCCGGGCTTTAATATTGAGAGGTTTACAATTAGACTGCTTGTTGATTAGGCAGCACCAGAGGCATTTTCTTCACCTGCTTCATTTGTGCAAAGCCACCTAAAACGTTCCTCAGGTTATGGTACCCCTGCTTTTTCAGGATAGAGGCGGCAATTACCGACCGATAGCCGCCAGCGCAGTGTATATAGAGATTGTTGTCGTCGTCTATATTAGCTACTGTCGCTGCATCAGTCAGAGTACTGAGCGGAATGTTCTGGGCGCCGCGGACGTGGCCTGCTTCAAACTCTGATTCCTTTCTTACATCTATAATCTCGAGTCTGCTGTCGTGCGGGATATCCATGGCCAACTCGTCCGGTTCAATGTCGATGATCATGTCAGTTCTTTCACCGGCTGATCTCCAGGCGTCAAAACCTCCTTTAAGGTAGCCCTGAACATTGTCAATACCTACTCTTGCCAGGCGAATGATGCTTTCTTTTTCCTTGCCATCCTCGGTGACGAGGATGAGTGGCTGATTGTAAGGAAGTAAACTACCTGCCCATTCGGCGAAACGGCCATCCAGCCCTATGCTGATAGAACCGGGGATAAACGATTCGGTGAAGACAGTGGCGGGGCGGGTGTCGAGAATCCAGGCGCCTTCTTTCGCCTTTTGCTTGAACTCGTCTATGGATAGCGCGGAGGCTGTTTCCAGTATGTTGTCGAGGCTGTCGTAGCCTTCTTTATTGATCCGTGCATTGATAGGAAAGTAGGCGGGCGGTTCGGTGAGGCCGGTAGTGACAACCCTTACAAACTCTTCCTTGCTCATATCCTTGAGCGCATAGTTCGATTGTTTCTGCTGACCGATGGTGCTGGAGGTTTCAGGGCCGAGGTTTTTCCCGCAGGAGGAGCCGGGGCCATGTGCCGGATAGACAATGATATGATCTGCAAGAGGTTTAATCTTTTGCTGCAAGGATTCATACATCATCCCTGCCAGCTCTTCCTTGCTTAGATTGCCGCTGAACAAATCCGGTCTTCCTACGTCACCAACGAATAGGGTATCACCGGTAAATATGCAATAGGGCGCGCCCTTCTCGTCATGTAACAAATAGCATGTGCTTTCAAGGGTATGACCCGGAGTGTGGACAGCCTGGATTTTTATGTCGCCGATCTGAAAGAACTCTCCGTCTGAAGCCTGGTGAATTGGAAATCCTGCTTTAGTCTGTGGCCCGTAGACGATTGGTGCGCCGGTTTTCTGAGCAAGCTCGAGATGGCCACTGACGAAATCTGCATGGAAGTGAGTTTCGAAGATGTATTTGATCTTCACACCTTTCTCCTCAGCCATTTTGAGGTAGGTATCTATGTCCCTGAGCGGGTCGATGACAGCAGCCTCTCCATTGCTTGAAATAAAATAGGCTGCCTCACTCAGGCAGCCTGTATATAATTGTTGTACATCCATCACTACTGATTGAAGTACAAAATTAGTGTATTGAGCACTATTCTCTGCGATTCAGGAAGATGAGTATATAGTAGACCAATGTGGCTATAGATGCTATAGCGGCTACTACATAGGTGCGTGCAGCCCACTTGAGGGCATCTTTTGCCTGATCATGCTCCCGGTTGCTGGTAATTCCTTTAGTTTCCATCCAACGAAGAGCACGGTGGCTGGCGTCATATTCTACGGGCAGCGTTACAAGTGAGAACACTGTCGAAGCAGCGAAAAGGATGATACCGATGAGCAGGATGGTCTGGTTACCGCCCCCAAATCCCATCCAGCCGAGGCCGGCAAGGATAATCCATTGAGAAAAGTTGGTACTGATCTGCACAACTGGCACCAGCTTGCTTCTAAGCTGAAGCATACTATAGGCAGTAGCATGTTGCACAGCGTGACCGCATTCGTGGGCGGCCACTGCAGCTGCGGAGATGCTTCTGCCCTGGTAGACTTCGGGGCTGAGGTTTACTGTTTTGTCGGCTGGATTATAGTGATCTGTAAGGAAGCCGCCAACGGAGACTACCTGCACATCGTGAATACCGTTATCGCGAAGCATTCTCTCGGCAATTTCTTTACCGCTCATGCCGTTGCTGATAGGAATTTCTGAGTACTCCTTAAACTTTGCCTTCAGCCTGCTGCTGACGATCATTCCAAGGAGGAACAGCACGCCAGCCAATACAAAATATCCGATCATGTTAGTTGTGTTTGTTTTTCTATTAACCCATCAAATTCACTACCAAAGTTAATAATGTCAGGCCACAAGGTTAAAACTGACAAAAGCAGACCCTGCTCTGCCAAATAAACGCCTGACAGCTATTATAGAAGAACGTGGGCAGCCGTAAAGACTACCCACTCCAGATGGTGTTTAGATTTGATCAGGAACCGTTCATATAGTTCTTACTCCGCTTTACCGCGGGTTTTACCTGGTATTTACCCGGTTCTTACCTCGGTCTTACCTAATACCAATCCCGCATATATCCCGTAGCAAAGGCGCTTCCAGCCTTTGTCGTTTCAGGTCCTGCAGTCTCCAGGTCAATCCAGTAACCCTAAAATCCTACCATTTGACATTCAGACCAAAGAGAAAATTGAAGCCCGCCTGTGGGAAATAGTAATTCTCGGTAGTCAGGGTTTGATCATACATGTAGCTGAAGGTGTATCCATTCGCTTCATAGAGCCTGTTGAAGACGTTGTTCAATGCCAGGGTAGCAGCAACTTCCCTGAACGGTTTTAAACCTATTGAATACCTGATCCGGACATCTGTCACGAAATAAGGATCGAGCGATCTGTTGATGTTCGAGGTATTGTCCAGGAACTGGCGGCTGACGTACTTCCCGAATACTGCCAGCTCCAGTTTTTGATCATTCGCGAAGTTACGGAAGGGACTGAATGTAGCAGACCCACCCACGATCTGATCAGGTGCAAACGCGATATCTGTGTTGCCGTGGTTTATGGCGATCTGTCCGCCTTCGTCGTAGTCGTCAATGTATTCCGTATAGTTGCTAATCTTGTTGCGCGAGAAGGTTGCATTACCTTGAAGGTTTAGCCACCAGAGGGGCTTCACACCAGCTACAAGCTCAAGTCCCGCACGATAGCTTTCCGGCACATTGGTACGCGTGTAGGCACCTACATCATTGATCTTGCCAGTGAGTACGAGTTGATCGATGTAGTGCATGTAATAGAAGTTGGCATTGAACTGCCAGTTCAGTCGGTTGAGCTCATAGCCGGCTTCTATGTCGTAGAGTTGTTCTGGCTTGGGCAGTTCGGTAGGTGAAGCTTCGAAATCATCCCTGTTGGGCTCTTTGTTGGCTACTGCGAGAGAGGCATAGATGCGTTGCTTTTCGTTTTGTTGATCGCGCAGCAAGTAGCTTGCGCCGAGTTTTGGATTGAAGAACGTGTAGTTTACAGAAGGGTGGAGATTGGGAGATTTCCTGAAGCCCTGGATGTCGTATGTGACATTCCTTACCTGCAGGTCTCCAAAAAGTATGAGACTACCCATGCGACGTTCTGCTTTGAGGAACGCGTTCAGATCAGATTTCCTGGAGTCGAGGTCATACCAGCGGTGGTCTGCGGGGAAGCCAAACTGCGCCCATTTTACATCACCATAGTGCCTGCCATCGTATTGGTTCCAACCACCGCCGAAAGTGAGTTTAGTGCGGTTCTTTTCATAAAACAGAGAAAGCACAGTACCGTAGTAGTAGTTGTCAAGCCAAAGCTGGCGGATGAGGTCTGTGCTGCTGGCGGTGTCTCCCCCTGCGATAAAATCATTGAGGCCGTAGTCAGCGAAAGATTCACCTAGACGATATTCTTCATAGTAGCCTTTGCCGCGTGTGAGGAAGGTGGCAATATTAAGATTGAGATTTTCACTGAACTGATGGTCGAAGAAAGCCTGGTAGTAATCCTGGCGGTAGTTGTCGGTCTGGTTGTCGTAGAAGCTGCCGTCGGCCTTCATGCCGAGGCTATTGTAGCGACGATCTGTTTTAAGCTGTTCGGCATTGAGTCCGTTCCATGCCTGACCAGTTGTCTGGTCACCGGTGAGGTACATGAAGCGCAGGCGGGAGCGGTTGTTGATCTGCCAGCTACCCAGGAGCTGCATAGAGTTCATGTCTGAAAAACCGCGGTTTACGTAGCCATCGGAGGTGAGGCGGGAGAGGCGGACATCGAACTGGAAGCCATGCTTTAGCAGGCCAGTTCCGGCTTTTAGTGAATACCGCTGGGTGTTGAAAGAGCCGAACGAAATGTTAGCTTCTGCACCGGCGTTCTGAAACTGTTCGAGGTTGCTGATGCTCATGGTGGCTCCGAAGGCGCCGCCGCCGTTGGTGGAAGTTCCTACCCCGCGCTGGAGTTGGATAGAGCTCACGGAAGTTGCAAGGTCTGGCATGTTTACGAAGAAAGTGCCTTGTGATTCTGCATCATTTACGGGGATGCCGTTGAGGGTTACGTTGATGCGGGTAATGTCTGTACCTCTTATGCGGAGACCGGTGTAGCCTACCCCAGCGCCTGCGTCGGAGGAGACGACTACTGAAGGCGTGTATTGGAGGAGATAAGGAAGATCCTGACCCTGGTTGAGTCTCTCTATCTGTTCTTTGTTAAGCTCTGTTTTTGCGAATGGTGAATTGGAACCTGCGCGAATGGCTTTGATTTCAATTGGCTGCAGGTGTTGCATCTGGTTGATGGCTGAGGAATCGGATTCCTGAGCAAGTGCCGGCAGTGCGGCGAGGATTGTAAAAGCTGACAATGTGTAAAGACGGTACATGACTGAAGGTTTCAGAATACAACCGGAGTGTCATGTTCAGCGCTACTGTTTAGATTCCGCACCGGTTGGGTAGCAGCAGTATAAATACTTGCACTACAGTACAACAGGAGCGGATGCGAAAAAGTAGATATTGCTGATCTGCTCTTCCTAACCGGCATTACCCGGTCCAGGTTCAGCGGGTATGATCTCAGCCTTTACTGTTCAGGCACCCCGGACAATTCAAAGGAATTGCGCTGCGAAGGTAGGGAAATGGGGGCAAAAAAAATCCGCTTCCAAGTTTGTTTTTAAATGACATATTTTTTACTTTGACAAAAAAAGAAGACTAATTTAAAATGTTGTAAAATGAAAAATAGATTTCTACTTCTATTGTTGGCGTCGTCGATTGTGAGCCAGCAATCACAGGCTCAGTTGCCAATGACGAATTTCAATTCCGGGCTACCTGCAAACTGGTCAAGAATTAAGGTGGACAATAACAGCGTGGACGGAGGACAGGTAAATTCCGTGATTGTCGCTGCTCTTGCTACTCAGGCGTGGATGGTTCGTACGAATGGAACCAATGATTCATGCATGCTTACTGCATCACTGTTTTCCCCTCCGGGCAAAGCGGACAGGTGGTTGATTACACCTTCTTTTACCGTAAACAGCTCAAACATGATCCTGAGCTGGGAAGATGTAGAAACTATCAGCGGAAAAAATGATTCGCTACAGGTATGGGTATCACCCACTGCGGGGACGACAGTTGCCTCGTTCACGCAGAAGATATATGATGGTCCGGTTACAGCCTTCAACGCGAATCAGGCTTTTGGTCCCAAAGGTGCAGCATTAGGCGCCTATAACGGGCAGACTATCAGAGTGGCGTTCCGGAACAACTCCTACCAACAAGGTGTAGTTCGCCTGGACAATGTCTCGACACAAGTTCTTGCAAATGCGATCGAGGCAGGTGCCACGGGAGTGGATTTTCCGCCAATAGTTGCAGCGAGTGCATCTACGCCTGTGTCTGTTTCAGTTACTAACAACGGTTCAAGCGATATCACATCCATTCAGATAAGTTATAAAATTGACAACGGCACCCCTGTGATACAAACGTTCGCCACCAGTATTCCACCATTAGTGACTGCTACATTGACTTTTACTACACCTGTAGGCACTACTACTGCGGGGGTACATACAATCACTGCAGATATCCTCCAGGTGAATGGTGGCGGTGATGCTGTAGCTTCTAATAATCAGATCACGCAAAACTTTAGTACTGCCACGCAAAGTGTAGCGAGGAACGGTTTGATGGAGGAGTTTACGTCATCGACCTGCGTGCCATGTGCAGCATTCAATGCAGTATTTGACCCGCTGATTGTACAGAACAACGCGAATATGGCGGGCTCAAAGTTCAATATTATCAAGTACCAGATGAACTGGCCAAGCCCGGGAAATGATGCAAGCTATAATGCACATGGTGAAACGAGGAAAAACTATTACGGTGTTAATGGTATACCCGATCATTATACAAACGGCCAGGTGGGTGGTTCTGGAAATCAGGCTGAGATAAACGCTTCCAAGACTGCTCCATCGTTTGTAGACATCAGCGGAAGCTATCAAGTAAAAGGAGACTCGATCATTGGTAGTGTGACTGTGACCCCATATATCACCACAGCGAATGCCACCTTCAAACTTCATATGGCGGTAACTGAAAAATACTACATCAATCATAATGCAACTACTACTCAATCCGAGTACCGACATGTGATGCGGAAAATGTTCCCTAATGGAAATGGAACGTCTATCACAACCTTTACTGCAAACACCCCACAAACTTTCACATTCAGGGATAAGTTTACGGTTGGCAATGTCACTCAAAATTCGCACAACTTCTGGTGGAGTCCATTTGATGGTCATCTAATTGCGTTCCTGCAGGACGATGGAACGAAGGAGGTACTTCAGTCAGTTGCGATACCTGCAGCATGGCCGACAGATATAACCGAGACATCTTCCGATTTGTCGGACGTAATCGTTTATCCAAATCCAGCTTCGGACTTCGCTATTGTAAAGTTTAATATTGGGAATGACAGAGGTGCGAAAGTTACAGTATTAGATGCCTTAGGAAAAACAGTATTTGAAACAACTGAAACAAAGGCAAGAGGAATACAGGAATTCCATTTACCTGTTTCCAATTTATCTTCTGGCATTTACCAGATCAGAGTGCAGTCGGCCGGACATGTCGTGACCCAGAAGCTCACTGTCGTTGATTAACTTTAGCTAATAATTGTTCCCAGGAAGAAAGCCGCCAAAAGGCGGCTTTCTTATTGACTGGCCGATCAGGATAAAAATTTGCCACATGATTGTAAAATCTTTTAACTTCAGGTTCTCAAAAATATTAAGAATGAAAAAGATTTTACTTTCCTGCGCCTTGCTTGCTTTTTTGCATCAAGGGAATGCACAACCCTGGACACAGAATTTCAACAGTGGGATTCCGTCCAATTGGGTAATGATCAATGCTGACAACAAGACCCCTGACCCTGGATTTGGTACAACTATAGTAAACAAGCTGACGGCACAAGCGTGGATGGCTTCTGAAGTCGCCACAGGCGATTCAGCTGCAATGACTGTGTCCTGGTTTAGTCCAGTAGGAAAGGCGGACAGATGGTTGATCACTCAGTCATTTCAGGTAACTGACCCCAACATGGTGCTCACCTGGGAGGACTTTGCCCCTGATGCATCCTATACTGACTCTATTCAGATCCTGGTTTCTCCGACAGCAGGCACAACAACTTCTGCGTTTACCACTACACTTTACCAGGGGCCGGGTTCCACTTCTGATTTTCTGAAGCGCGGCACTTCTCTGGGTGCATTCAATGGGCAAACAATCCGCGTTGCATTTAGAAACAATTCTACTGACAAGTACGTTTTGTATGTAGACAATGCAGCCACCGAAATTCTCGCTGCCCTTGACGGTAGAATCGATTCTCTGGACATTCCTAAACTCGCGGGAAACAATACGCCAATAAAAGTGCTGGTTTCTAATCAGGGTGCTGCTGCAATCACCAGTCTGACCCTCGAATACAGCATCGATGGCGGAACGCCAGTATCCCAGACTTTTAACGGCCTGAACATCCAGAGCTATGGCTCTGCGTGGGTAACTTTTACCAATACACTTACAGGTCTTGCTCAGGGTCCGCACAACGTAACAGTAACTCTTACACAGGCGAACAGTGCTGCAGACCCGGTAGTAGCAAACAACACGGGTAGCCGTGCGATAACTGTCCCAGGAGCTGCCGTTACACGCAACGGTTTGATTGAGGAATTCACATCTTCCACCTGCCCACCGTGTGAAGCCTTCAACCTCTGGTTTGATCCGTTGCTCCAGTCAAACAATGCGAACGTACCAAGTTCACACTTCAATGTTATCAAATACCAAATGAACTGGCCTAGTCCGGGCAATGATGCGAGCTACAACGCCGATGGTAATACACGCCGGAATTACTATGGTGTAAATGCTATTCCAGATCATTTTGTTAATGGACGGCAAGGAACTGCGAATACCAGCAGTGCGGCACAAGCCGAAATTACATCTAGTAAAACTGCACCGGCCTATGTAGATATTTCCGGAAGGTATTCGGTAAAAGGAGATTCTCTGATCGTTGAAGTTACAGTCACTCCGAACTTCACCTTAACGAATGCCAACTTCCAGTTGCACATGGCTGCTACAGAGAAATTCTACAAAAACCATAACGCAACCACAAATCAGGAAGATTACTATCACGTAATGCGTAGGATGTTCCCTAATGGAAATGGCGTAACAATCAACAATTTCACCAGTGGAGTTGCTCAAACCTTTACTCACCGCGTGAAGTACACGAAAGGCAATGTTACTCAGAACTCTTACAATTTCTGGTGGCACCCGATTGACGGAAATCTTGTAGTATTCCTTCAGGATAATGAAACAAGAGATATTCTACAGTCCGTATCAATTCCCGCCAGCTGGCCGCTATCAGTAAATGAAGCAACGAACAATGTTGGCAACGTAAAGGTTTATCCAAATCCTGCAACAGATCAGACAAACATTCTGTTTACATTGGATAAGGCAACAAAGGTGAATGTGTCTGTTACAGATGCGCTTGGCCGAGTAGTTTACACTTCCAATGAAAACACTTTGAGCAGCGGTGCACAAAGAGTCGCAGTACCTACAGCCAATCTTGCTGAAGGTATCTACAACGTGAGGATCCAGTCTGAAGAGGGATTTGTGACTGAAAAGCTATCTGTGGCAAAATAAGATTCTAAATGACAGCAATAAAAAAACTCCCGGTGATCCGGGAGTTTTTTATTGTTCAAAGTATTCGATGATGCATTCCTTGAGGAGGTTTTCCTGGCCCTGGAGGCCGGTGGCTTCCACGGCTTTTACTTCCTGGTAGTGTGGCCAGCCTTCTTCGTCGCGGTCGACGAACTCGAAATATCCGCGACGTGCCAGGAGGGAGCAGACGGCTATATGCATGAGGTCCTGTTTCTGTTCTTTGGTGAACTTCCTTCGCCTGGGCATCATTCCAAGCTCATTGATGCCGACCAGGAACAGAATACCTTCCATATCAGGAAGTTTGCCAAAGCGCTCCTGCAGCAGCAGTTCGACATTCTTCCATCTTTCTTCAAATTGTTCCATGGCGGCGAAGTTAGGAGATGTTTGTGGATTGGTGGGATGGTGATGGCGTCGGCTGTTGGCTTTTAGCTTTTAGCCATTGGCTCTAGCGCTGGCGCTGGCAATTGGCGATGGGTATCGGCGAAGGCGAAGGCTGACCGGCGGGGTTTTCTTTCCTGTCATCTGTCTTTGTTTGCTAAGGGCTGTGGTTTTGCTTGTCGTTTCCGAGCAGCGCCTTACATTTCTCCTCCCCCGCAAGCCCTAAAAAAATAGAGTGAAATACTTGGTTCGCGGCCCATTTTTTGCTATCTTACAACCTCAGCTCGTTGAGGAATTCTTCTTCATTCAACTAAGAAAAATCGCCTTCTCCCAATGCCTCAACTGACCGACATCTGACGCACATCTGACCGACATCTGACGCATAACTGACGCATATAAACTCCGGAATTAACACCTGATATAGCCATTACAAAGAAGAACACGCGTCTTACACATACCGGAGCAACCACCAATCTCATTAACAATTCACAAGAGGCGGCCGTATAAGGTCCCTCTTACCCGCTCCCGTTCCTGCCCCAGACGTGATCCGGCATGTGCTGCCCTGTGCGGTCTGATTGAATGTGACGCAGAAAAATGCAAAAACACTTTTTCAGAGTCAGACTGGGGATGACGCGCTGCTTCGACGGCTTAAGGCCACCCCTTTCTATCTAAAGGCAGGCAAACCTCTTTAATTGGAGGCGAAAGTTGAGTGGGATCAGGGAGGAGAAGACCGAAGAGAGGGAGAAACATACGTTCTCCTCCCCCTCACGAACACTCCCATCGCCACGCCCGACAAAGAGGAGGGCGCAAAGAAGGGGACAAAGGACAAGTGGAAATTTTGGGATTTTAAAAAAAGTTAAAAAGATGAGGCTGATTATGATTTGCCGTATTAGTTTATACTTTTGGAATAGAACGTCAATTGCACAGTTTTAAACTGCAAAAACTTATCTATGGAGCCGATTGCCTCTTCAACGGATATCAGAGAATTAAACGAACGTATTCACCAGCAAAGTGCTTTCATCGACCTGCTGAACATGGAGCTGAACAAGGCTGTGGTGGGTCAGAAATACATGGTGGAAAGACTGCTTATTGGACTTCTTGCTAACGGGCATGTGCTTTTGGAAGGTGTACCGGGACTGGCAAAGACATTAGCCATCAAATCACTGGCCGCGGCGATACATGCAAAATTTGCCCGTATCCAGTTTACCCCCGACCTGCTTCCTGCGGACGTGCTGGGAACGATGGTCTATAATCCACAGGCCCATGAATTTGCAGTGAGGAAAGGGCCGATATTCTCGAACTTTATACTTGCGGATGAAATCAACCGTGCACCAGCCAAAGTCCAGAGTGCACTACTTGAGGCTATGCAGGAGCGGCAGGTGACGATTGGCGATCATACCTATAAGCTGGAGGAGCCGTTCCTGGTGTTGGCCACACAGAACCCCATTGAACAGGAGGGAACCTATGAGCTACCGGAAGCACAAGTCGACAGGTTTATGCTCAAGGTGGTAATTACCTATCCAAAGAAGGAGGAGGAGCGGCACATTATCCGTTTTAACCTGAACCCTCAGGGAATGCCAAAGATCAATTCAGTTGTTACCCCAGACGATATCCTGCGTGCGCGCCACCTCGTAAGAGAGGTTTACATGGATGAAAAGATTGAGCAGTATATCCTTGATATTGTATTCGCTACCCGTTTCCCTGAAGATTATAAACTGGGAAGGCTGAAGCCGCTGATCAGCTATGGAGCCTCACCACGTGCCAGTATCAGCCTGGCATTGGCAGCCAAGGCATATGCATTCATCAAGCGGAGAGGCTATGTAATCCCCGAAGACGTTCGTGCGGTCTGTCATGACGTGATGCGCCACAGAGTGGGGATTACGTATGAGGCTGAGGCTGAGAATGTAAACAGCGAACATATTATTAATGAGATCCTGAACATAGTTGAAGTCCCTTAGAGAAATCGTTTAGGTAAGAGATATAGACCTTCCGGCACAGAAACCCGGGAGGTCTTTTTATTGGAAGCAGGTTATATTTGCCGGGTAAATATCAGATATGCTCCCGATACAGTTGTTTAGGCAGGATAAGGAAAGAATCGTCGCAGGACTGCAGAAGAAAAACTTCAAAGAAATGCAGCTTGTGGACCAGATCATCGAACTGGATGAGCAAAGAAGGCAACTACAAGTGGAAAACGATGCGGTTTCAGCAACCGTTAACAGTGCTTCTAAGAATATTGGTGCGCTGATTGGCCAGGGTAAAAAGGAAGAAGCCGAGAAACTGAAGGCTGAGGTGTCGCAAAACAAGGAGCGTAGTAAAGAACTAACGCAAAGACTGTCTGAGATTGAGGATAAGCTTCAGGATGTACTGGTCAAGGTTCCCAACCTTCCTCACGAGTCTGTACCGGAGGGGAAGACTCCGGAAGAAAATGAAGTGGTGCGTAGTGGAGGGGAAAGACCTGATCTGTCGGCTCAAAAACTGCCTCACTGGGAGCTTACTGAGCTATACAAGTTAATCGATTTCGAACTGGGCAATAAGATCACGGGGAGTGGATTTCCTGTGTATACCGGGCAGGGTGCCAGGCTGCAACGAGCACTGATCAGTTATTTCCTTGAGTACAATATTGACGCCGGCTATCACGAGTACTATCCGCCTTATATGGTGAACGAGGCTACTGCTTATGGCACTGGTCAGCTGCCTGATAAGGAAGGACAAATGTATCATGTGACTGCGGATGGTTTCTATCTCATACCTACTGCAGAAGTGCCGGTGACTAATGTGTACCGTGATACTATCATTCCTGAACAGCAGCTACCGGTAAAGATGACTGCATACACACCTTGTTTCCGGAGGGAGGCTGGCTCCTATGGTAAAGATGTGCGTGGGCTGAACAGGGTGCATCAGTTTGACAAGGTGGAGATCGTGCAGTTGGTACATCCAGATAAGAGCTATGAGGCACTGGAGGAGATGGTAATACATGTGGAGCGACTGGTGGAGTCGCTGGCACTTGAGTACCGTATACTCAGGCTTTGTGGCGGTGACATGAGTTTCGGGTCTGCGCTTACCTATGATTTTGAAGTGTACAGTGCAGCGCAGGAACGCTGGCTGGAGGTGAGTTCGGTGAGTAATTTTGAAGTGTTTCAGACCAACAGGATGAAGATCAGGTTCCGGGATAGCAATGGTAAGACTCAATTGGCTCATAGCCTGAATGGCAGTTCCCTGGCGCTGCCGCGTATTATGGCCTGTATCCTGGAAAATCACCAGACGCCGGAAGGCGTCAAGATTCCAGAGGCGCTTCAACGCTTTTTCGGAAAAGAAATGATAAAGTAGAACCTATTATCTTTAATACATAAACTGTCTACATGATACAAAGGATACAATCGCTCTGGTTATTTCTGGCGGCGCTGCTTAGCGGACTGATGATGATAAACTGGTACACGGGCTGGGTATATTCTGCAGACATTCGTCGCGGGTTTGAAACCATTGTACAGAGGCTGACCGTGACAGAACATTTCCCTTCGCTGATCATTGCTGTGGTGATGGCGTTGTTGCCATTGATTGCCATATTTATGTTTCGTGACAGGAAGCGTCAGCGGATGATGAGCATTGTGTCGATACTGGCGGCTATAGCATTCATTGGTGTGAACCTCATGCGGATCAATAATTTCAACGAGACTACGGCACCGACGCCGCAAAACGGAAGCTATATGGCAGGTTCGGTGATACCGGTTGCGGTGATCGTATTTCTGATCCTGGCCATAAGGGGTATCAATAAAGATGAGAAGCTGATCAAGTCGATGGATAGGCTGCGTTAGGAGATTTACGTTTTTCGTTCCCCGGATTTAGTCCGGAAGAGACGGCTACTCCGTTCAGGTAAGGAAGAAGAGTTTCTAAGCCAGGAAAGACTAAAGGGAGCATTGTCTTTTGCAGTTAAGGAGGGACGTGACGGACTTTGGTCATGTAAGTATGTGTTTGGTTTTTCGCGATTGAACTTTTATTTTGGGGCAACAGCCCCTTTTTTATGGAAGTACAAACACAGACGGCACAGGAAACAATATTTGCAGACATTGAGCACGAGCACGAGATGCGTGAGGCCGCTGCGGGTCGGAGACTGGTGAACTATATTGTTGACTTCGTAGTCTTTTATGGATTCCTGATGGGCTTTATTTTTGTGCTTGCTGTTATATGCTTCTGGTTTGGAGTAGATATCACTCCATATTTTTCTGAAGAGACAGCTGCAAGCAAACTTTTCATTTATCTCTTTTCAGGTGTCATGATTATCATCTGGTACTCCTTCATTGAAGGAGTGACCAAAGGCAGATCTTTGGGAAAATACATAACTGGCACGAGAGCAGTGAGACTGGACGGGTCAGAAATTAGCTGGAAGGATGCATTTAAACGCTCCGCATGCAGGCTTATCCCATTTGAACCATTTAGTGGTTTTGGGGGACGATTCTGGCACGACTCTATAGCTAAAACGACAGTAGTTAGGAATAAAAAATACTAGCTTTTACTTCCTCGTTTTCATTGCTGCTTCTATCTCCTCTACGGTAATCGGAATTCCTTTGAACAGATCAATGCTGCCGGTTTTGGTAAGCCAGTAGTTGTTTTCAATGCGGATGCCCATCTGCTCTTCTTCGATGTAGATCCCCGGTTCGATGGTAAACAGCATTCCTTCTTTCACGGGCTCGTTTCTGGTGCCTACATCATGTACGTCAAGGCCGAGGTGGTGGCCGATGCCGTGGTAGAAATATTTCCTGTAGGCGGGGTTGGCTGGATCCTGGTTTTTCAGATCTGCTTTTGAAATAAGCCCAATCTTCATCAGCTGCTTTTCCATCTCTTTGTTTACACGATCGATGTAGTCGGCATAGTTGATGCCTGGTTTCAGAATGGATGCACAGAATTTGTGCACTGCAAGGCAGGCGTTGTAAACTTCCTTCTGGCGCTTGGTGAATTTACCATTTACCGGAATTGTTCTTGTGAGGTCTGCATTATAGTTGCCGTATTCGGCACCAAAGTCCATAAGTAACAAATCACCGTCTTTGCACTCCCTGTTGTTCTCTACGTAGTGCAGCACGCGGGCACTGTCGCCCGAGGCGATGATGCAGCCATAGGCGTGGCGGGTGGCGCGGTTGCGGATGAATTCGTGTGTGATTTCAGCTTCGATTTCAAATTCCATGACACCGGGGCGTACAAATCTGAGTACACGTTCGAATGCTTTGCGGGTGATGTCGATTGCCACCTTTGTTACTTCGACTTCCTCCCTGGTCTTTACAGATCGTAGATCCTTGAGAATCCTTGCTGCGCGATGGTAGTGGTGCAGCGGGTAGCGCCGCATGAAGTCGTGTACGAAGTGAAGATCGATGCGGGGGTTTTCCGTGTTGAGACGGTCGTTTTCGTTGGTATTGAGGTAGACATTCTCGGCATGGTGCATCCAGAGGTGGAGGGAAGCTTCGATGCTGTCTACGTATTGCACGTTGGTGATGCCGGAGATAGCGGTTGCTTCATCCTTACGGAGCAGGTGTCCGTTCCATTTTTCAAGGTGTTCGTTAGGGCGTTGAATTACCAGTACCTCGCGGGAGTTTTTGTCTGCGTTGCCAGGATAGAGGATTACCATTGTTTTCTCCTGAGTGATGCCGGACAGCCAGACCAGGTCTGAATTGGCTTTGTAGGCGTAGACGGCGTCGCCGTTTTCAGGTAGTACGGGGTTGGCATGGAAGATGGCAATGCTGTCGGGCTTCATCTTTTTCATGAAGCGTTGGCGGTTTTGCACGAACAGTTTAGACGGCAGAGGTAAATATTTCATATCCTTGAAATGAGGGGGTGAAGTTAAGTAATTCGCGCAAACGGCAGAGAATGAAGTGAATGAAACAGGTGGAAGTTTGATAGCACATACCACGATTACGGGTAGCGCCCAATGGCGCATGAATTCCTGTTACAATTCAAATCCTGGCGGTTGCCCTCGCACATGCGGGGCAGATCTCTGACTACCTGATTACTGTTTGCCTTACCTTTGCGCAAATTTTCAATCTCCCATGGCGCTCCAGGTCGGTATCGTAGGACTCCCCAATGTCGGTAAATCAACACTCTTCAACGCAGTAAGCAACAGCGCAAAGGCCCAGGCCTCAAACTATCGCTTCTGCACCATCGAACCCAATGTCGGACAGGTCGACGTACCCGATGAGCGCCTCGCAAAACTCGCAGAACTCGTACAGCCGAATCGCGTCGTCCCCACAACAATAGAATTCGTCGATATCGCCGGACTTGTAAAAGGTGCCTCCAAAGGCGAAGGCCTCGGCAACAAGTTCCTCGCAAACATCCGGGAAGTAGACGCCATCGTCCACGTCATCCGCTGCTTCGAAGACGAAAACATCCTCCGCGAAGAAGGCGAAATCAACCCTGTCAGCGACAAGGAGATTATCGACACAGAGCTTCAGCTCAAAGACCTCGACAGCGTCGAAAAGAAAATCCAGCGGGTTGAGAAAATGGCTAAAACCGGCGGCGATCCCAAAGCCAAACGCGCCTGGGAAGTACTCGTGAAATGCCGTGAACACCTGATGCAGGGCAAGAACATCCGTGGCCTGCAACTCGAAGGTGAAGACCGCGAAGCCATCGCCGACATCTTCTTGCTGACTGAAAAACCGGTGCTCTATGTAGCCAACGTCGACGAGTCAGGCATCCACACCGGCAACAAATACTCTGAAGCACTCACTAAAGCCGCCAACGAAGAGGGCGCCCAGGTGATCGTAATGAACAACTCCATCGAAGCCCAGATCTCAGAAATGGAAAGCGATGAAGACAAGGAACTATTCCTGGGTGAATATGGCCTCACAGAACCCGGCCTAAACCGTCTGATCCGCGCAGCCTACAAACTGCTCAACCTCATCACCTACTTCACCGCCGGCGTGCAGGAAGTCCGTGCCTGGACCATTCACCGCGGCTGGAAAGCGCCTCAGGCAGCAAGCGTAATCCACACCGACTTCGAAAAAGGATTTATAAAGGCAGAAGTGATCTCCTACAACGACTTCGTCCAGTATGGCTCAGAAGCTGCCTGCCGCGAAAACGGCAGACTCCGGATCGAAGGTAAAGAGTACATCGTACAAGACGGCGACGTAATGCACTTCAGATTTAATGTATAAAATTTCCCAACTAAAATGTGAAACGCACGAGTGAAACCACCCGTGCGTTTCACTTTTAAGCTCGTGCGGCTGCCCAGATTCTATCTGAGGAACTCGCCACACTCACCTTCCTGTTAAAGATGTAGGATACAGCCAGCAATCCCAGAAATAGCAATGGCGAAATGAACGGTGTTTGAGTGGCGATATGCGCCCACACCGCCCCTGCAAAACAGAAACTAAACCCGGCATAAGCCCACTCCCGTATTCTCGGAAACCCCGGCACAACCAGGGCAACAGCACCAAGCGCTTTAGCCACTCCCAGCAGCGCGATTACATGTGCCGGATACCCCATCATTGCAAATCCTTGTTTCAGTTCGGCATTTCCACTCAGATACATGAATGCACTCATAGCCATTCCAGCAGCCACTAACCCTGTGGCAATCCAATAGATGATCTTGTTTGTACGCATAGATTAATTTTTCACAAAGGTGGGGCAGGTAGGTATACATTCGTAACTGATATACTTTTGTATACCGGTTACCTTTTGTATACTTATAGGATACTGCTTACTTTTGAGAAATGACAACCAAGGTAACCACCAGCGCTCAACCTGAGGATCATGCTGCCTGCAGCGGACACCTGATGGCTATCAAAGACACGATGGACGTTCTTGGCGGTAAATGGAAGATTTCAATCATCACCGCACTCACTTTCCAGCCTTATCGGTTCAAAGAGCTAGCCAGGCTAATTGGAGTTTCGCCTCGCATGCTTTCCAAAGAACTAAAAGACCTCGAACTCAACGAATTAATTCAAAGAAAAGTCTACGATACCATTCCAGTCTCTGTAGAATACAGCATCACCCCCTACGGCCAGTCCCTCTGCGCTGTGATTTCTTCAATGCACGACTGGGGCATCCAACACCGCAACCGGATCATGAACAAACACCGCAACTAACCCCTTCCTCATCACCCGCCCAGAAAAAAACTGTTCGAGAAAATCGATCCCACTCGTCCCCCGTCCCCCGTCCCTCTCGCCATCGCTTTAGCCAACAGCCAATAGCCAATGGCCCACACTTGTCCGAACCCGGAGGGGGCGGAGCCATCTCCCCACCTAAACAAAACCACGAAACAACGAAATCCCCCAATAACACGCTCTGCTGCAAGAGCGCAATTCTCCACTCGCCATAGCCATAGCCATAGCCATAGCCAGTGCCAGCGCCTTACCCCCCCCGTCCCACCAGCCATCGCTTTAGCCAAAAGCCATAGGCAGCGCCAACCCCTCGCAATCACAGCGTTGTCACACCGCTGCGACAGCATCGCAAAAAAATAAACTCGGTAACAGACCATTCGTTATTCAGGCGTTCTTTTGGTCCACATAACTCGCCTATATGCATTGTTTGTTTAATTCAAGTTTCCTATCTTAGCTCCACGTTTTTTCCATATCTCCATTGTTTAACTACTAAAAACCATGCACTTATGGCACTCGTATCAACTCCAATCCGCTTCTCAGGCGGCTCCCTCGAAGACATCTCTTTCTACAAAGACAAACGCGGACGCTGCATCGCCCGAATGAAGCGCGGACGCATCTCCGACTTCCACACCAACCCTAAGTACCTGCGCTGCCGTGAAAACAGCGCCGAATTCACCAACACCGCCCGATGCGTCAAAAAACTGCGCGCCGCCTTTGAAACCGAACTCAAATACTGCTCCGAAGGCACCTATTTCAACCGGCTCATGGGACTCATGAAACTGGTTCTCAACACCGACCCCACTGTCACCCGCGGCGGCCGCTCCTGCTACCTCGGCAACCTCAACCTCCTGCGCGACTACCAGTTCAACGGCCAGCGCCCTCTCTCCAAT
>JAFAAT010000296.1 GCA_023426425.1 Bacteroidota bacterium
TGCGCGCACAGATGTATGAATGGAGCCAGCTTCCGGAGGAGGAAGCACAACAAATGGGTGAAGGCGGCATGAAAGAGCTGACGCTGGCGAACAAACAGGTGGTGATCCTAAAGCGGAAGGGTGAGCTGCTTGCATTCGCGGCAACCTGTCCACATGCCGGGGCGCATTTATGTGAAGGCTGGCTGGATGCGCAGGGAAGAGTGGTTTGTCCGTTGCATGGCTACAGGTTTGATCCAAAGAATGGGCGAAATACGAGTGGAGAAGGTTATAAATTGCGCACCTATCCTGTGGAGATGCGGGATGGACTGGTTTTTATCGGGTTTATTATTTAACAATGGTCAATCATCCTCCTTACCTGCAGAAGGGTTCAGTTGTTGGGATCACCTGTCCCTCCGGATATGTTTCGAAAGAAAGAGTTGCCTACGCGATAGAGTTGTTGCAGCTCTGGGGTTTTGAAGTTAAAGTGGGCCAGACGGTGGGCTCAGAGTATCATTATTTTTCGGGTGATGATGACAGCAGGCTGCAGGATCTGCAGAATATGCTGGATGATCCAGAGGTGGATGCAATACTTATGGGCAGGGGTGGCTATGGATTGAGCAGGATTATTGACAGGATAGACTTCGCAGCTTTTGAAAGGAAGCCTAAATGGATTTGTGGATTTAGTGACATTACTGTGCTGCATAATCATATTAATGCCCGGTTTGGCATACCTACACTGCATAGTCCGATGGGTGCGGCATTCAAGCCTGAAACATCAAATGCAGACCATGTAAAAAATTTTTATGCTGCGCTGACGGGGGTTTCGTTGTTTTACCATACACCTGCTTCTCCATACAACCGTTTGGGAGTGGCGGAGGGTATTCTAACAGGCGGCAATCTGGCGATACTGACACACCTCGCCGGATCGGTTTCGGAGGTGGATACCACGGGTAAGATATTATTCATTGAAGATATCGGTGAGCACCTTTACCAGGTGGACCGGATGATGATGAATCTTAAACGATCAGGCAAGCTGGATAAGCTGAAGGGGCTGATAGTGGGTGGATTTACTGAGATGGAAGATACGGAACGGCCATTTGGCCAGACGGTGGAGGAAATCATTTCGGATAAGGTGAAGGAGTATGAATACCCGGTGTGTTTTAATTTTCCTTCAGGACATATGGATGTGAATTATACCCTTACACTGGGGATGCAGCATAAGATGATCGTGACGGAGCTGGGTGGGCAGCTGGAGTTGCTGAAGCAGCATACGTGAAGGGTGTATTGGGTTGTGTGATTGTGTAGTCGTGTATTTGTTTAGGTGTGAGTTGTGTAGGTGTTTGTTGTGTAGTCGTTTAAGTGTTTCGTGGCTTTCTAATGAGGTTGTAAAGGAGTTCTGGCACCTTGTACAGGAAATTACTCCGGATTTCGTGCTCGGCAGGTGCTCCGGAGATGCTCTGGACCTGCTCTGCAGGTGCTCTGTAGCTCGTGCCAGTAACTGGGATGTGAATGTTCAGTCCCGCTGCCAGCAACTCAGACCGCCGCTGAGGTTGTACAGGTTGGTGAATCCTGCGGCTTCGAGACGTTGGATGATGATCGTACTTCTGATTCCTTTTTCGCAGTAGATTACCACCGGCTGGTCCTGAGGGATTTCCTGTTTGCGGGACGCTAGCTGGCCCATGGGGATGTGCAGGCCGCCAATATGGAACCGATCCCTTTCAAATTGTTCCCTCACGTCGATTAACAAGAATTTCTTGTTGCCAGAAAGCCAGTCTTTGAGTTCGGGAGCCGTTACCTGCTTCATGGCTGTTCGTTGAGCGCCTGCCAGAGCATGTCCTTGAGTTTGCTGATTCCGGTGTTAGAAACTGAGGAGATGAAGACGCTGGGGATGTCTTTGGGGAGGAGTGCAGCGATTTCGTTTCTGAGTTCCTCATCCAGCATGTCGGTTTTGCTGATGGCGATGATAATCTTTTTGTCCAGCAGTTCGGGGTTGTATTGCTCCAGTTCGTTGTAGAGAATTCTAAATTCTTCAGCATGATCCTTGCTGTCTGCAGGGATCATGAAAAGTAGTACGGAGTTTCGTTCGATATGGCGCAGGAAACGATGTCCCAGGCCCTTGCCTTCTGCTGCACCTTCGATGATGCCGGGAAGGTCGGCCATGCAGAAGGACTTGTTGTCGCGATAAGGAACGATGCCTAGCTGTGGGGTAATGGTGGTAAAGGCGTAGTCTGCAATTTTGGGTTTGGCAGCGCTAACAACAGAAAGCAATGTAGACTTGCCTGCGTTTGGGAATCCAACCAGGCCGACGTCGGCGAGAATCTTAAGCTCCAGGTATTTATAGCCTTCTATTCCCGGCTCGCCTGGTTGGGCATATTCCGGTACCTGGTTTGTGGCTGTGGCGAAATTGCTGTTGCCAAGGCCGCCGCGTCCACCGCGGAGCCAGATAACTTCCTGGCCATCTTCCAAAACCTCTGCTTCTATTTCGCCTGTTTCTTCATCTTTGGCAATAGTGCCAAGCGGCACCTCGATAATTACATCTTTTCCGTCTCTTCCTGTGCAATTGTTTTTGCTGCCGTTCTCTCCGTTTTCAGCGTGAATGTTTTTATGGTAGCGCAGGTGAAGCAATGTCCAGAGTTGGGAATTGCCCCTGAGGATGATATGGCCACCGCGACCGCCGTCTCCACCATCAGGGCCGGCAGTGGCATTAAACTTGGTGCGGGCAAAATGCAGGCTGCCTGCACCGCCTTTACCAGAGCGACAGAAAATTCTGATGTAGTCTACAAAGTTCCCTTTCTCCACTAGGCAGGTAACAAATATTTGTCGATCTCTTTGGTAAGAAGCTTGAACGTATCTTCAATGTTGCCATCACCTTTAATTCTTTCGAGTTTCCCTTGTGCGTCATAGTGGCTGGCAACGGCTTCAGTTTTCGCGTGGTATTCTTTTATGCGCTTGGTGATAACTTCTTCGGTGTCGTCGCTGCGGCCGGAGGTTGCGCCCCTGCCGAGCAGTCTTTTTGTGAGTTCAGGTTCTGGTACTTCAAGTGAGAGCACCAGGTGAATTTCTGTGTTCTTGAATTCGAGCAGGCGGTCAAGCGCCTCAGCCTGGGCTTTGGTACGAGGGAAACCATCAAAGATAAAACCGCGTGCGTCGGGAGTCTCATCTATTTTGCCGCTGATCATACCAATAACTACCTCGTCAGGAACCAGCAGTCCCTGGTCCATATATCTTTTTGCTTCTACACCAAGAGGTGTTTTATTGCTGACTTCATTGCGAAGCAGGTCGCCGGTGGAGATGTGGTGAAGGCTATAGGTTGTAACAATATTGGCCGACTGCGTACCCTTGCCGCTACCCGGAGGGCCAAATAAAATGAGATTAAACATGTGGTTTTTCAATGTTGACCGTGCAAAAATAGCATTCCATGCTGATTAGTGGGTAAAAGAATGTGATGTGCGGTTGCAGGAACTGTGAAGATTCTACTTTCAATCATGGGGCCGGGCAGGATTTCTATAGTCTTGCAAATACCGTCAACGGAAGGCCAAAAGGGTCAAACAGAGTGTGCGTGTGATCAGTGCAAGCTATCTAATAGCACAGACACCGCAAGCCAGAAACTGAAATCGCAGCTGCCCCTGGGTGTTATTATTTGTATAGTTTATCCAGTTCCTCCTTTCCAAGGTGCCTGTGTGTGCCGGGGTCGAGTCCGGCGATGGTGATGTCGCCGATACTGTAGCGCACAAGACGAAGGGTGGGGTGGCCTATTGCTGCAGTCATTTTCCTGACCTGCCTGTTCTTCCCTTCTATGAGCGTCAATTTAATCCAGCTTGTGGGAATTGATTTACGAAAGCGAATGGGAGGATTTCTTTCGGGCAACAGAGGTTCCTGTTCAAGCAAGGTACAATGTGCAGGGAGTGTGTGATACGCGGTGCCATTGATTGTGATGGTGACACCTTTTTCAAGTTGCTCAACTTCGGCGGGGGTGGGTTGACCCTCAACCTGAACAAGATATGTGCGCTCGTGTTTGAACCTGGGTTCGAGTAGCCGATGGGTGAGTTGCTTGTCGTTGGTGAGAAGGAGAAGTCCTTCGCTATCGTAATCAAGCCGGCCGACCGGATAAATATCTTTAGGAAGATTGCTAAAGAAGTCTGCAAGTGTTTTTTTTGCGCCTTCCCTTGAGAATTGTGAAAGCACCTGAAAAGGTTTGTAGAAAACGTAGTAGTGAAACATAGGAAAATCTGTTCGTCTGAAACCTGCTCCAGGGGCATGTTTCCGCGTCTCGAAAAAGAAAAGCCCGGTCAGTTTTATCTGCCGGGCTTTTATAAGGATGGGTTAGTAAGTACAATCCTATCACAATATTAAAAAGAATTTCTACCACTAAAAAAAAATCTTGTAGAATTTTTTTTCGGGATGTTGAAAACCTGTGAACAAGTGCAGAGCTTAGACAAAATTTCAATTGCTTTAGTCAGTAAAAACGCTATCGATTTTAACCGTCGTGTCCTGGGCCTATTACTCAAACAGATAGCCCGCCTGATCCAACGTTTCCGGTTTGCCCACATCGATAAAAATGTTTCCGGTGTGGTTGAATCCTCTGATAATCTCTGTTTTTGCGAAATGGAGATAGACATCGATCATTGAAAATTTTCCTTCGAAAGGCATCGATAAAATAGAATTAGAAAGTACCTGCACTCCGCTAAAAGCAAAAGGTCTGCTTGTGTCGGATTCACGTGCAATCCTTTCCGCCCCTGTCTGCTCATTCTTCCATCCACAGAGTTTCATTTCCTCATCGAAGAGAAGTTTGCGTGAAGATGAACGATCCATGACTGCAAGAGTGGCCATTGCCTCAGAGTAAGTATGTGCTTCAATCATCTTGCCAAGGTCAAGGTTTGTCAATACATCGACATTCATGACGACAAAGTGTTTTTCATCCTTGAAGTAATCTGCAGCCTTTAGCAATCCCCCACCGGTTTCAAGGACTTCATCACGTTCGTCGGAAATAGTTACCCAGCTTCCAAACCCTCCGCTTTCTTCCAGAGCGGACTCGATCTGTTCTGCAAAATGATGGACATTCACTACAACATCTTCGATGCCGAAGCGTTGAAGGTAGCGGATGGCAAGTTCCAGTAAGGTTTTGCCATTAACTTTAGCTAAAGCTTTGGGATGATGATCCGTGAAGGGCTTCAGCCTGGTACCGAGACCTGCTGCAAAAATCATTGCTTTCATAACTGTTCCATTCGGGCTCGGGTAAAAGTATTTATTCTCTGAAAGAAAACAGGCAGGGCATTTCCCTTTAGGTGCATTAACATTACCTTTGGCGCTAAATTTTACTCTATATGTCTTTGATAGTCGTAGGCTCAATGGCCTTTGATGCACTTGAAACCCCTTTCGGAAAAGTAGACCGGATCATCGGCGGGTCTGCTACTTATGTGGCATGGTCTGCTTCGAATTTTTACAAGCCCATTAAGCAGGTTTCTATTGTGGGTGGTGATTTCCCCGAAGAAGAAATAGAAACACTGAAAACCCGAGGCGTAGAGTTTGAAGGTGTAGAAGTTGTGAAGGATGGCAAAAGCTTTTTCTGGAGTGGCCGTTATCATATGGACATGAATACAAGGGATACGCTGGTAACAGATCTTAATGTGCTTGCACAGTTTGATCCCAAGCTCCCCGACAGCTACCAGGATTGTGAATTCCTGATGCTTGGCAACCTGGTGCCCGCTGTACAGATCAACGTGATCAAACAGATGAAGACACGTCCGAAGCTGATTGTGATGGATACGATGAACTTCTGGATGGAGACTGCCATGGATGATCTGAGGAAAGTAATAGGTATGGTGGATGTGTTGCTGGTAAATGACAGTGAAGCGCGTCAGCTGAGTGGTGAATATTCGCTGGTGAAAGCTGCGTTGAAGATTCAGCAGATGGGGCCAAAGTTCCTGATCATCAAGAAGGGAGAGCACGGGGCTTTACTTTTCCATGGTACGCAGGTGTTCTTTGCTCCGGCGTTGCCGTTAGAAGATGTATTTGATCCAACGGGCGCAGGCGACACTTTTGCTGGTGGTTTTATCGGGCATCTTGCGCGGACTAAAGACATTTCGTATGAGAATATGAAGACCGCTATTATTATCGGTTCAGCGATGGCATCGTTCTGTGTGGAGAAATTCGGGCCGACGAGGCTTCAGGAGATTACCCGAAAGGATATTGAAGAGCGCATCGATATGTTTGTGGAGCTGGTGAACTTTGACATTAACCTTGTCTAGTGTCTTGAAATGAAAAATGGGAGCCTTACCGGCAGGGTAGGGCTCCCATATTCAGTTACAGTCGTTTAGGAAGGTCTGATATCCAGTACTTTGACCTGAAGTTTGGTCACTCCATTGTATTCACATTCTTCGACAGTGTACACCATATCAAAGGGCCCTCCGCTCACAATCTTTTCTTTATGACCAAGGCAAAAGCCTATGCCATCAATTACCTGTCCACTGTGTTGATGCACTACGAATTTGAGATGTTGTTCTTTCACCACTCTTGAGTAGCCCCTGTAGTCATAAACATTCCTGGTTAAAAAAACAGGACGCAGATTGGAAGGACCGAAGGGCTCGAATTGTTTCAGTATGTTGTAGAAGGAAGGCTTGATATCTGCGATTTTGATTTCGGCATCAATCTCTATTTCCGGTATTAGCAGCTCTGGTGGTATTCTCCTCGATACCACTTCTTCAAACCGTTCTGAAAACTCTTTGACTCTGTCAGGATGCATGGTCATGCCAGCAGCGTAGAAATGACCGCCATAGTTTTCCAGAAGATCACGGCACTCATGAAGTGCCTCGTATATATTGAATCCGCTTACTGACCTGGCAGAGCCTGATACCTTACCATTTGCATGAGTCAACACAATAGTAGGCCTATAAAAATGATCGATAAGTCTCGAAGCCACAATTCCCACCACGCCTTTGTGCCAGGTTTCTTTGTACAAGACTGTCGACTTTCTTTGTACCATCACTTCATCATTCTGAATGAGAGCCAGGGCTTCTTCTGTGATGTTCTTGTCCACTTCCTTTCGGTCTACATTGTCCGACTGCAACTGGGACGCAAATTCCTTTATCTTTTCAGAGTCCTGTTCGATGAAAAGATCCACAGCTTTCCTTGCGTCATCCATTCTACCTGCGGCGTTCACCTTAGGTCCGATCACGAACACCAGGTCGGTGATACTCATCTCCCTGTTTACGCCGGAGATTTCCTTTAGTGTCTTAATGGACAGTGAAGGGTTCTCATTGACTTTTCTGATGCCATAGAAAGCAAGTACACGATTCTCCCCATCAATAGGGACAATATCCGCTGCAATACTGGTGGCGGTCAGGTCAAGGTATTCAAATACTGTCTCCATTGGAAGCTTCCAGTGGATGGCCAGTGCAGTAATAAGTTTGAAGCCAATACCGCAACCGCTCAGTTCTTTGTAGGGGTAGGTGCAATCAGATTGTTTGGGGTTGAGAATTGCATAGGCTGGAGGAAGGGTTGCATCAGGAGTGTGGTGGTCGCAAACGATGACGTCGATGCCAAGCGACTGCGCATAGTTGATCAGTTCCACAGACTTTATACCGCAGTCCAGCGTGATCATCAGTGTATATCCATTTGCGTGGGCATGGTCTATCCCCTTCTTCGAGATGCCATAGCCTTCCGTATACCTGTGCGGCACATAGTACGAGATGTCGCCCTTGTAATGTTGCCGCAGGAATGAGTATACAACTGCTACAGAGGTAGTGCCGTCTACATCATAGTCGCCATAGACCATGATGCGTTCGTGCCAATCTACTGCTTCGCTGATCCTTTGTACGGCCTGCTTCATACCTTTCATGAGGAAAGGGTCGTGCAGGTCTTCAAGTTTTGGTCTGAAGAACGCCTTGGCACTGTCGAAATCGGTAACTCCCCGAACCGCTAACACACGGCACAGCGCAGGATGTATGCGAAGTTGTTCGTATAGCTGCTGCGTATGCTTTTCGTTTGCAGGCTTAAGTGTCCACCGTTTATCCCGCATGTGTTTTCTGTAGTTGTTGAACTTCCTGGTGATAATCCTTCATCAGGCCATGCAGCCTTCCGCTGAAACCTGGTGATTCGACATTGCTGAAGAAATCCCCATCCTGCATGATTTGTGCGAGTAGTCTGTCCTGAGCCTGTACACATTTAAGCGCAGTCTCATAGGGCGTATGGCTGAAAGAAACCATTTCATACACCGAGATGAACTGTTCAGGAAAACGCCTACCAAGTTCTTTCTCTATTTTTTTTCGCTCCAGGAAGATAGGGTCTGCAACTTTGTCGCGCATTTCCACAAAGTTAAGCAAAGCCAGTTGTGCCACAGCATCTCCATTTGGTTTCCTGGATTTGTCATACTCTTTCAGAATGGTAGTCCAATCTTCCTGATGTTTTTCCAGAAGGCCAGCCAGGATGGTGCAATCTTCAAATCCGGCATTCATGCCTTGTCCATAGAATGGTACAATGGCATGTGCTGCATCTCCGATCAGTGCACTCTTGTCCTTGTAATGCCAGGGCTTGATATGGGTAGTGATGAGTGACGAGGTAGGGTTGGTAAAGAAGTCCTGAACAAGAGTAGGCATCATCGGTACTGCATCAGGGAAATGGGTATTGAAGAAACTCAATACATCCTCTTCCGTTTTCAGTGCATTGAATGAAACCTCACCTTCAAATGGTAGGAAAAGCGTGCAGGTAAATGTCCCGTCGGTATTCGGCAAGGCAATGAGCATAAAATTCTTCCTTGGCCAGATATGCAGCGCATGTTTTTCCATACGAAGGTTACCTGACTCATCAGGTGGTATGCTCAGCTCTTTGTAGCCATGTTCAAGATAGAAATGCGAAGCATCAACCCTGTCCAAATGCATATAGCTGTTCCTCAATGCAGAGAATGCACCGTCTGCACCAAAGAGCAAGTCTGTCTGTATTGTTTTTTCTTCGCCGCTAAGTGTTTGAAAATGCGCAATGTTTTCTGCAACATCGACCCTGAGGCAGCGATGCTCAAAATGAATGTGTACACCTTCTTTTTCTGCTAGTGTCATGAGCCTTTTATTCAGCTCTCCGCGACTGATGGAATAGATCGCTTCATTGTTTTTGCCATATTGTTGGAAAGCAGCGGTGCCATCCGCCTGGTGGAGATAACGGCCATACATGGGAATAGCCAGTGCCTCAAGCTCCTGACGCAGGCCCGCGAGCTCAAGTGCCTTCCAGCCTCTGGCACTCATGGCCAGATTAATTGAACGACCAGCCGCAATGGAAGCTGTGCGCATATCAGGACGCCTTTCATAGACAGTCACTTCGTAGCCTTTCTTTCTAAGTATGATCGACAGTAGCGAGCCGACAAGGCCGGCGCCTAGTATGGTAACAGAACGGGACATGTGTTTCATGTATTTCCGGCAAAGTAAATAATTAAGGGGTAAATCCTCAATGATTGCCATACAGCCAGTTGTGTTTGGCGCTGTTTATCCGGGTGTTACAGCCACTGATTCTGCTTTGTTCCTTCACAAGTTCTTTTTTCGATAAATTGTGTATCTAAACAGGATAGGGTTCATGAACAGGCATATTCGTAAAGTGGCAATAGTTGGTTCCGGCGTAATGGGCTCACGCATCGCTTGCCTTTTTGCAGGCATAGGAGTTGAAGTATTATTACTCGATATCGTGCCAACAGAATTGACCGGGACAGAAAAAGCGAAGGGTTTTACGCTAGAAAGCAAAGCAGTCAGAAACAGAATTGTGGATGAAGCGCTTCGCCAGACTCTTAAAGCAAAGCCTTCAGCGATATATACCAAAGCCGTAGCTGAGCTTGTAAAGACGGGTAACCTGGAAGACGACCTGCATCGTATTTCAGACTGTGATTGGGTGATGGAAGTAGTGGTTGAAAGATTGGACATTAAACAAAAAGTCTTTGCCCGGATTGAAGAGCATCGTCGTCCTGGATCGATTATCTCGTCAAATACTTCCGGCATTCCAATTCATATGATGACGGAAGGCCGTTCAGAAGATTTCCGCCAGCATTTTT
>JAFAAT010000068.1 GCA_023426425.1 Bacteroidota bacterium
CACCATATCAGAGGCGTACTGCTTAAGCTCCGTGCTGTACCTGACATAGATATGACCTGTAGCATACAACACAAGCGGATATACAATTGCGGCGTAGCTGATGAGTTTACGAGCGGTCAGGACGATCAGGACTAATGCCGCAATACCGCAAACCAGAGGAAAGAACCGCAATGCCTGCTCTCCATATCCCGCTATTTCAGCAACGGTTTTTGTGATGTAGAGAAATACCGGCGGTGCGTATTGCTGGTATGCCAAAGGTTGACTCAGTCCTGCCAGGTCTCTTTCGTACAGGTTCCTCGCCACATTGGCTTCATCGATCATAAGGTTGCGGTTCTGAACAAACACAATAATCCTCAGCAATACTCCTGCAAGAATTACCAGTCCTAGGATACATCTGAGTAGTCTCTGCCTATCAAATGGTTTGTTGAATGAAGACATGCCACAATGATAGCACAAATGATCAGAAAGAACATCTATCCGGCTGATGGAGAGGGAAATACCGGGAGTGTTATTTTTACAGCTGCGGATTATGGATCAGGTACAAATTACAAAGGTAGGGGAGAGGGACCTGTACGTCCTTCAGGATATTGCGAGGCAAACTTTTCTTGAGGCTTTTGCCGCAGGCAACTCTGAAGAGAACATGAACCAATACCTGGATACGGCTTTCTCTTTACAGGCGCTTGAGTCGGAGCTGCGCAACCCGCATTCTTTTTTCTACTTTGCTAAACTCGGTGATCAGGTTATTGGCTACCTGAAGGTGAATACCGGACCTGCACAAACTGAACTGCAGGACCAGAACAGCCTGGAAATCGAAAGGATCTATCTGCTGCAATCATACCTTGGCAAACGAGTGGGGCAGCTGCTCTATGAGAAGGCGGTGGAGATTGCAGTCGCCAACAAGGTCAGCTTCATCTGGCTTGGGGTCTGGGAAAAGAACCTCCATGCTATCGGCTTCTATAAAAGGAACGGTTTTGAAGAATTTGACCGTCATCTTTTCATCGTCGGCAATGATCCGCAAACAGACATTATGATGAAAAAGCCACTGATCTGAAGACAGTGGCTTTTGAAAATATTGATTGGTGCTGCAGCTTTGAAATACTGCCAGCAAAACTACTATCTCAACAGGTAGTAGCGCACCTCCCTGATGACAGATGGTCTGCTGGGACTGTACATATTGACCCGATACCTGTCGCCATCATGGGTGATGACCCAGGCGCCGCGTGGCACTTCATAGGCGGCAGATCTGCAGGATTGTGGGGGAGGCTGTTGCCCCGGAGGTACACCCGGCAGCCAGATGCGGCACTCACCCGGAGGGGGGAGATGTCCTTTGGGTACTTTCAATCGTGCGTAAGGGTAGACCCGCTCGCTGGTTCTACCCCATCTTTCATCCTTTCCTTTTCCTGGCTTCCAGTCTTTATTCCGCTTGTCCCAGCGTTTATCCTTCTTCCTGTCGGAGCTGCCTTGTGCGTAACTATCTGAGGTTCCGAAGACAAACAGCGAACTCAAGGCCAGCACGAGGTATAAACGTATCCGTTTCATAGTATCGTCTTTGATCTTATGACTCAAATATTATTCCATAAATGCGATCTGGAGCAATGGAAGCCTGCTTTGTTCGGGAGATTTTGTCCTACGATGCCCCGGGCAATTCCCCTGATCAGGATGTCGAGACTGGCTTGGTGAGCCTGGAGATTTCTAGCTCGAGCTTGTCGAAGTTCTCCTCGTTCTTATCCAGGGCAAACCGCCTGATCTTTTCGCATTCTTCCGCAGTGGCAAACTGCATCCGGAAGGTCAGCATTGTGTGGTTGTTTTCTACCGGTTCAAAACTTGCTACCACCCTGAAGAGAGGACGGGAGATCCGGTTCCACACGATCAGCCTGGGGTGTTCAATGATCTCAAACTCACATTCATTTTCATAGTTGCCTTTCTCAGGTCCGTGCATGGTGAAGCGCCACCTCCCTCCGGGGCGGAAATCAAACTCTTTGAAGGTGTTGGTGAATCCCGCAGGTCCCCACCACTTTTTTAGTATTTCCGGGTCAGACCAGGCCCTGAATAAGATTTCAGGGGAGGCAACGAAAATCCTGCTACTCCTGATTTCGCAATCTGCTGCTATGTTAAAGATTTGAAGTTCCATAGGCAATCTGCTTACCATTTTACAAGCCGTAAGGTTAAGCTTTTTCCTTCGGCTAGAATCTGAAGTAAATATAAGCCAGGTGGTTCATCTGTAAGATCTAATTGGTGCCTGCGCTGAACAACTGATTCAGTTCTGATCCTCCGGCCAAAGACATCGGAGACTTGCAGGCTGGCAGGTTGAGTGGAGTTGATAGTGAATAAACCATTGCCTGGATTGGGGTATACGGCAACATCAGGTTCGGCTGAAAGTTCCTCAATATTTGCAGCACAAGGAATAAAACTGAAGTAGATGGAAAAGGTCTTGTCCAGCGACTGGCAATTCGTGTGACGCAGGGTGGCTGTGTATTCTCCTGAACCAGTGATAAGGATAGAATCGTTGTGCAATCCAGCAATGGGTTGTCCGTTAAAATACCAATCCACCAGGCTGTCGTGAGGAAATGGCGGCTTGTTGTAAGCCATCCACAGCAACACTGTATCTCCTATGCAGCCTGTATCGGGTGCAATGAGATTGCCCTCAGTCATAAAAGACCAGGTAGCCATCTGGTTGTAGGTGAAGACTGATACTGGCTGGGACATTTCTGAGCAGCCATTTTGGGTTGCCAATACTGAATAGGTGTTATTGGCACTGCAGGGTTTATACTGGGAAATTGCTCCGGGGATGATTCCCCCGGTGTCATCATACCACTGATAAGCATCAAAGATCTGGGTCCAGAGAGAATCTGTGACACCTGGGCAAAGCCAAAGACTGGAAGGCGTGATGGTGGGAGTAAAGGAGCAGAAACTGATGGTTTTCTGGACTGTGTCGGTGTAGGTAATCCCGAGGTCGCAGTTTAACGCTGTGAGCGTCACAGTATAGGTCCCATTGGCAGGGAAGCTGTAGGTGGGGTGCTTTTGCGTGGAGGTGGCTCCGTTCCCAAAGTTCCAGTGATAGGCGTCGGCATTTTCCGTAGATGTGTTTATGAAATTCACCTCATTGATTCCGGTACCGATGGAATATTGGAAACCTGCAGTTGGTTGTTCAGGAACACGGTCCCAAAAAGAGGCACTGTCATAGGCCACGACTTTTGCGGCGAGTTTCAATGCAGTGGCTTCAGACAACGGCAAGCCATAGTTATAGTTGATCATCGTTGGATCTTTCTTGAATATCGATGTATAGAAGACACAGGCAGCGAGGTAGGAGCCAGCTGCAGAGGGGTGGCTTTCGTCTGACTGGTAGAGTTCAATATTCGGATAATTCAGTCTGATCCACCGCCAGGCAGCACCTACCGGTGAGATGTCTCCCCTGTGCCAGTCGGCCATCTCAATATAACGAAGACGCAATAGTGAATCCATTCCTGCATAGGTACACACTGGAGGCCATGACGCGCAGTTTGATGCATCACCATTTTTTCTACCCCAGGTCATGTAGAACATGATACGTCCACAGGGGCTATTGGTGCGGAACATAGATGCCATTCCGAATGTGCCGTTGCTGAAATAGGTCTGAAATGCAGGTAGCTGACTCTGTTCCTGCAATACCAGGTAATCCCAGCCGCCTGCTGCGATCTTGCTTGTCGACAACGGTGCGTTTGCGTGGTTGTCCAGTGTAAACCCTCCGGGAAGATGACTGTCGTAGATGAGCGAATCGCCCATGCCATCTGCGATGCTCGCAAGTATTTGCGGCATATTGTTGGAGTAGGTGTAACTGTTTCCAAGGAATAGCACTTTTCGGATTAGCTGAGCAGATGCTGGGAGAGCAACAATCAGAGAAAGCAAAAGGATTGAAAGACCGGTTCTCATTTACGTTATGTTAGTTAGTAAACAATCCCGGAGGTTAGCCGGGTAGCATGAGGGCAGTCAATCATTTTAGTGGCTAACGCACTGTGTGATTGGCAAATGTATTTAGAATATTGGCAGGTAGTAAGGTGATTTTTTGCTTGAGGAAAAAATGAAACTTAGATGACTATTACCATGTTGTTACTTCATTTTTAGCGGATAAGGGTTATATCGCCTTTGAAAAAGTAGTTCTTATACAGCGGGCCGATAAACTGAATCATGTAATGATAGACGCCACCCTCAGCAGGTGCTGATTCGAATGTTCCATCCCATTTTGCCATAGGGGAATTTGTACTAAACACTACCTGTCCCCAGCGGTTTATAATGAGCATTTTGAAATAGTTGTGCGGGCAGTCGATCAATGGACCGAAGACATCGTTCCTGCCATCGCCGTTTGGTGTGAATGCTGAAGGAATGAATGGTGCACATTCGCAAAGCTGGTAGTTCACGACGATAGTGTCCGTGACCATGCAGGCACTCAGTTTGTTCGTCGCAGTATAGACGCCTGGTGCGGAGATTTCAAAGGAGGGTTGCTCACCGCCATCCTGCCACAGCAAAATACCTTCATGCTCGGGTTGCAGGAGCAGGATGTCTTTCTCACAGATGGTGGTGTCGTTTCCAAGGAAGAGGGAAATCTGTTTTTCTTCGAAGCTGACTGTATCTGATTTCAGGCAACCGTTATTGTTCACCTGGACGTGATAGCTACCGGGGGAAGTGACCAGATAGTCAGCGTTTGTACTACCATCCTGCCATTGGTAGGTGCTGCCAAGCGCGAAGGCTGTCAGCATTATATCATCACCAAGGCACAGTACACTATCGTTACCGAGCGAAACATCGAAGTTGATAAGTTGCACGTTGAAGCTGTCGATCCTGATCTCACAGTCTCTGCCCGAGGTAAGTATGTAGTCTCCTGAATGATTCACGACATGTGTGACGGACTGGGAGCTGTCGCTCCAGAAATAGCTGAGGTAGCCGGCGGGGCCAGTGAGCGTGAGTTGCTCGGTAAAACAAGCGATGGTGTCATGTGTGAGAATCAGGCTATCGTTTAATGCTGCATGTACTATGAAGCTGTCCACATGTGCATTACATCCAAGCACACCTGTGACAGAATAGGAGCCGGGAGTGATGATCTGATTGGTTGGACCGGTGCTGTTGTCGTTCCAGGTGTAACTGGTGTAGCCCGGAGTTGCAGTGAGTGTCACAGGTGCGGCCAGGCATAAGGTTGTGTCTACAAGAGCAGTAGTCTTGAACACTGCCTGTGTAATCTCGAAAGTGTCTATACGGATTTGGCAGGCTGCTTCTGATTTCACCCAGGCGACTACAGGAGCGGAAAAGCTGTTTGATGCAAGAGTAGTTGCATCGTGCCAGAGATAGCTGGTATATCCCACAGGTGCGCTGAAAATCACCGATGCAGGAAAGCAAATCGCTGTGTCTGTGCGGAAGGTAGTTGTCACCACTGGTATTGCACTTACCTTGAAGGTGTCCGTTCTCGTGGTACAGCCACTGGTTGAAATTACCCAAAGCGTGTCCGGCCCTGTCAGGGTATGTGAGATACTGGCGCTGTTGTCGTTCCAGAGATAGGTTTGAAAGCCCGGAGGAGCGGACACGTAGGTGGGCGTAGAGAAGCAGATAGCAGTATCATGTAGTTGTTGGATTTGAGTGAGGGGGATACTGTGGATTTTGAAACTATCTACCCTAATGTTGCAGCCGTTTGTGGAGATGAGCCAGAGCGTATCCGGGCCAGTCAGTGTGCGGGAAGTGCCGGCTAGTCCATCGCTCCAATGATACTCTGAATATCCAGGTGGTGCAGAGACAGTGAAGGGACTCAGAAAGCATGTTCCGGTATCCAGTGCAGGAGCATGAAAGGTGTCGATGTAGTTGATGACAAACTGACTCCCCAGCTTTTGGGTAGGGTAGGGAGTAAGTGATCCGAGGTAGACAGCATTCATCTGAAACTGGGCGCTTGCACCTAGCCCATTAGGATTGTGAATAGTGCTTACGTAGTGTGAGCCTGTCTGAGATAGATAGATTTTATTATCCGGACCCAGTCTCGCGTCGCTGTAATAACCGGCGGAACTCAGGGTGTACCTGGAAGCAGCGACTGCCGCAATGTTAGGAAGCAGGCTCAGGTCGTACTGGTGGAGAAGGAAACCGCTCCAGCGGCAGGAGTAAAGCTTTGACCCGTCGGGAGACACAGCCCCTGCATAAAATGGGTGACCTATGGCTGTATCAAGGGCAACGCCGTTGAACACAATACCTGTAGCGGGATCGAATTCATGGTATTCGAGTGTTTCATAACCGAAATAGAAAAGTTTGCTTCTGTCTGGAGAAACGGCCATACACCCGCTAAATCCATAGTTAGCCAGGACACCTGAATAGGACCTCACCGGTGTGGTGTCCAGCCCATTGATGTCAATCTTATAGGCAAGGAACTCTTCGAGGAATCTGTTGTGCACCAGCAGCCAGGTGTAGCAACCATCGCCCCGGATGGTGATAGCTGCCTCTGTCATTGAATCCTGCAGCACAATATTCTTTTGCCCTGCGACTACATCTCCCAAACCACCATTCAGAGTCATGTCGATAATAGAGTACCTCAGGTAACCGGGAGCGGGCCAGGTCTCACCTGCATCAAGTACAAAATGGTAGTATTTTGATGTGTCTGAAGGGAACTGGACAATGTTTACCCCTTGAGAGGCTGAGCCGGGTAATGGAGTGAATCCGCTGCCCGGTTGGTTACCGAGCAACCCCGAACCATTGGGCATGACGTTGCCATTCCGGTCGTAAATGGTAGTGCCGCTGCTGTAGAATTTGAGATTACCCGCAGGACCAGAAACGGAAGCACAGCCTTCGACGCTGTAAAGGTTGCTGCCACTGACTGCGACCGGTGGTGATTGGTTGAAAGTTATAGCGGCATGGTAGCCGAAATGCCAGTTATTGTTTTCACCCTGTGCGAGAGCTGCAGAGTGCCGGCTCAAACAGAAAAGGAGTAGAAGGACCGGCAACAGGGGCCGCAGGCTAGACTTGATCATTTCAAACTAAAGACATAAACGCCTGAAGGTAGGTTGGAAAAACAGTTCTTTTTTATCTGCACAACCGCCCTTTTGTTGTCCGGGGGCAAAGGTTTGCCCGAGTTTAGACTCCAAGTTCTTTCAACCTTGTTTCTACACGGAGCAGGTATTTTTTCCGGAAATAGTAGTCCTTTATCTGTGCAAGTAGTTCAGTTGATTGATCGCCGCTGTCATAGCGCTCCAGGAGCGGGGCTACTTCCTCCTGCCATTGGTCGAGCAAGTCGCGGAGATTGGTTCTGGCCTGCTCTTTCATATCTTCATTAGTGGGCTCCAGCTCATATTCGCTTACGGCCTCGTTAAGCTCCATCATTTCCATCAGGAAGTTGGGCGGGAGGTTGTACTTCTCTTCATCCTCGAGAACACTGTGATACTTGAGCACATATTGCATGGTGGCATCAGGATTCTTGAGAATGCGGTAGGCTTCGTTGTTCAGGGCTGACATGCGGATGGCTTCATCTATGGCACCCGAACCACCCTGAGCAAAGCGGTCGGGGTGGAACTGCCTGCTTAGCTCATAGAATTTCTGCTTCACGCGCTCCTGGTCGGGGTGGAAACTGACAGGGAGGCCATAGAGTTCGAAGTAGTTCACCATAGGACAAATTTGAGCACATTATCTTTGCCCTCAAAATAAAAGAGGAATGATTCGAATTGGACTGATCAGAGAGGAAAAGACACCGCCAGATACCAGAGTAGCTTTCACACCGGAGCAGTGTGCCAGCATCCAGGAGGCGCACAGCAATATTCGCTTCTATGCTGAGCCGTCTCCCACCCGGTGCTTCCCTGATGCAGATTATGAGGCTGCCGGTGTGACGCTGTCCAATGATCTTTCCAACTGTGATATTCTGCTGGGAATAAAGGAAGTGCCTGTAGAAAAACTGATTGAGGACAAGACTTACTTCTTCTTTTCACATACCAAGAAGAAGCAACCCTACAACCAGCCGCTAATGCAGGCGCTGATTAAAAAGCGTATTCGTATGATCGACTATGAGTGTCTTACGCATGCAGACGGGCAGCGGATATTGGGATTTGGCTTCTTCGCGGGTGTAGTTGGTGCGCATAACGGCTTGCTTACCTACGGAAAGAAATATGGTGCTTACAATCTGAAAGCTGCAAATGAATGCCTGGATTTTGAAGAGATGACCGCACAGTACAAGGACACCTACCTGCCCAACATAAAGATTGTAGTTACAGGTGCAGGAAAAGTAGCTTCTGGCATTGTTGAGATCATGGACCAGCTGGATATTGAATACATAGAGGCTGAAGACTTCCTGGAGAAGGAGTTTGACTATCCTGTCTATACCCATCTGAAAGGACATACGCTTTACAGGCGGCACGATAACGGAACTTACCACAGGGATGATTTCCATAAAAATCCACAGGACTATGAGTGTACCTTTCCTCAGTTTCTTTCGAAGGCAGACATACTGATGAATGGTATCTATTGGGACTGCAATGTGCCGAGGCTGTTTGAGAAAGAGGCGATTCAGACTGCTGACTATAAGATGAATGTGATAGCTGATATTACCTGTGATATTGAAGGCTCTGTACCAATTAATCTGGGTGCGTCAACCATTGCAGATCCTGTGTATGGAGTGGACCGGGACACATTTGAACGGGTAGCCCCTTTCCAGAACACGAATGCGGTGATTGATCTTATGGCTGTTGATAACCTGCCGAATGAGCTGCCGAGAGATGCGTCCAGGCATTTTGGACTACACCTGGAGAAGTATGTATTAAACGAGCTCCTTCAACCAGAGCGAAGTGAAATCCTTGAACGTGCGACGCTGTGTAAGAATGGGAAGCTCACATCGTACTATGAGTACCTGAGTGATTATGCTTATGGTTCCTGATCTGGACTAAGGAGGGCGGGTACTGCTTTTGCTATTTCAGGGTACTGAAATCTGAAGCCTGTACGCTCAATTTTTTTGGAAGAAACTGCAGCACTTTTGGTAGCTTCATTGGCCATCTCTCCGAACTGCAGCTTCAGGAAAAAATCAGGTACATACACAGGCAGCCGGATACCTTTTTTTACCCGGGCAATCTCTTTCATTAATTCTTTCTGGGTGACAGGATTGGGAGCAACAGCATTGTAG
>JAFAAT010000076.1 GCA_023426425.1 Bacteroidota bacterium
GTGCTTGACTATATTGATGAACCCTTTGCCGATTCATCTGCGATACCTACTTATATCCTGTGCAAAAGGACCAGGCAGCATGTCACGGTCGCACTTAGCGGAGATGGTGGCGATGAAGTTTTCTCCGGCTATAATAAACATGCAGCAGAGTGGAGAGTGCGCCAGAAAAGCCTCAAAAATGAACTGGTGAAGCTGGGTTTACCTCTTTGGAAGTCCCTGCCCAAAAGCCATAACAGCAAAGCAGGCAACCTGGTAAGACAACTACTGAAGTTCGCAGAGGGAGCGCGATTGTCAGCGCCTGAGCGCTACTGGCGGTGGGCAAGCATCAGCAGTGAGCAGCAGGCGTTTAATTTATTGTCCTCTAAGTGCCGTGCCGCTGTGGATAGCCGGAGATTAGGGGAGATTCAGCGCCACTATACAGGCTTGATAAACACTGGTGATTTCAATGAAATCCTGCTGGCAGATATGAAGCTCGTGCTTCCGGGGGATATGCTTGTGAAAGTTGATCAAATGAGCATGGCCAACAGCCTTGAGGTGCGTTCGCCCCTGCTCGATTACAGGGTGGTTGACTTTGCTTTTTCACTGCCGGAGTCGTACAAAATCGACGGAAAGATGAAAAAGAAGATCCTGCAGGATAGCTTTAGAAATATGCTGCCCTCGGAACTCTACAACAGGCCGAAGCATGGCTTTGAAATTCCTCTGCTCAGCTGGCTGCGCAACGAGTTGTGGGGGCTGATCGACAGCGACCTGCTGGAACGGAAATTTGTTTCAGAACAGGGAATATTCGACCCCACCCAGACAGAACTCCTGAAGAGGCAACTCATTAGCTCCGATCCCGGCAATTCTACTGCCCGCATCTGGGCACTGCTTGTATTCCAATACTGGTGGAAAAAATACTATAGTTAACGATTGGCTAATGAGGACTCTAATTAGCTAAACATTTGACTGCCAGTTTATTTTTGTGTTCTCGAATTAAGGTAGTTACAAGAGAATCAGAATAGAAATGCCGCGCGTCCTTCGTATATTGAACAGGTTGATCATAGGTGGTCCTGCTATACATGTATCCTATCTCACCAGGTATATGGATGGTTTCGATACTCAGCTGGTGATCGGTGGCAAGGACGACCATGAAGAAGACGCGACGCACCTCACCGACAAATTAGGTATCCAGCCTTCATACGTACCTCATATGAAGAGGGCGATCAATCCACTGAATGATAGAATCGCCTACAACGAAATCAAGACCCTGATAGAAAAGTTTCGCCCCGATATTGTGCATACCCATGCTGCCAAGGCAGGGCTGATAGGGCGGATGGCTGCTGAAGCCTGTAATGTCCCCGTGATACTGCACACTTTCCATGGCCATGTCTTCCATAGTTATTTCAACAAGCTGCAAACAGAAAGCTTTATCCTTATTGAACGTTACCTGGCGAAGAAATCATCAGGTATCATTGCCATCAGCCAAAAGCAGAAAGAGGATCTGGTAAATGTCTATAAGATTTGCGAAGAAGAAAAGGTGGAGACCATACCACTCGGGCTGGAACTGGAAGCTTTTCTTCAGGAGCCAGACAGTAAACGTGCCTCTTTTCGCAAGAAATTTCTGATTGAAGATGATGAAATCGCAATCGGCATTATCGGAAGGATAGTACCTGTAAAAAATCACAACCTCTTCGTCAAGGCAGCTGAGGCTGTATTGAAGAAGACTAATAAGAAGCTGAAGTTTGTCGTTGTAGGTGACGGCGACATGAGAGCGCAGATGGAGCAGGAATTCAGGAGAAGCAAAATCAACTACTGTTACTTTCCGGAACAACCATTTGCCGCAACAGCTATATGCACTTCCTGGCTCACTAAGATCGACGAAGTACTTGCAGGACTGGACATAGTGGCGTTGACTTCACACAATGAAGGAACGCCGCTCTCGCTGATCGAGGCTCAGGCAGCTGAAAAGCCGGTAATCGCTACTAATGTGGGCGGCGTTACCGATGTGGTAATGCATGAACGTGCTGGTATTGTGGTACAGCCGAATGATGTGGAGGACTTTGCCAATGGCCTATTGCGCCTTGTGGAAGACCCTGAACTCAGGAACCGTATGGGTGCCTTCGGCAGAGACCGCGTCATCAATCAATATTCTTATCAGAGACTCGTAAAAGATATGAGCAACTATTATCTTCGGCTGCTGGAAGAAAAACGATTTAGCTACGCACGATGACCCAGGGGATAAAAATTTTGTATGTTGACGACGAGTTGAACAACCTGAATAGCTTTCAGGCTGCCCTTCGTTACGAATATCATGTGCTGACAGCAGCTAGTGCCAATGATGCTCTGGCCATGCTACACAGGTATCCTGACATCAACATCATCTTCTGTGATCAAAGAATGCCCGGGAAGACCGGCGTGGAGTTTTTCCAGGAAGTAAGAACTTCTTTCCCCTCTGCTGTGCGCATCCTGATTACCGGATACAGCGACATGGAGGCAATTATTGATGCCATAAACAAGGGTAATGTACTTCGCTATCTTACCAAACCCTGGACGAAAGACGATATCGTTGCGGCTATTGAGGAGGCGCATAAATTCTATTTGACCAATTCTCTGCTCGCGGCAAAGAATGAGGAACTGCAGAAAGCCTATACTACCCTCGATGAATTCTCCTACCAGGTAACTCACGGGCTTCGCGAACCACTGCTAAGTGTGCTGGGAATCGTAGAAGTGGCACAGGCAATGGCACATGTACCTGACGATCTGAAGGAGATCCTTAGGCTAGTTTCAGGATCAATGCTGCAACTCGACAACTTCATTGCGCAGGCCCACGATCATCACAGACTTAAAAAAGAACTTCTTACCACGGATATTTCATTTGAGCATTTAATCGCTGACATTGTTCACCCCTACAGTATTCTGGCAAGGAATGCACAGGTTCGCTTTACTTACAATATTCAGCAGCAGGCGCATTTCTATTCAGATGAAACCTGTCTGAGGGTTATCTTCACCAACCTGCTGTCAAATGCGTTCCGTGCCCTGCAGCCGGAAGAAAAACATAGCGTAGAGCTTTCCCTGTTAGTCAGCGATGGTAAGGCAGTGGCAACAATCATTGACTCAGGAAACAAACGCGTTGAACCCGAATTGCTGTCCTCAGTGAATGAAGCCGACGGAACTTATCAGAATGGTTTTTCGCTGAATAGCAGGAATGTTTCAGAAGCCCTGGCAAAGCTGAAAGCAGAGTTGCAAGTCACCACATTGGACGACGGGAGCAGCAAAGTTGTGGTTCAGATACCGCAAAGCAAGTCCGAGTAGCGTTTAGGCTCCCTATTGAGCACATCCACCAACAGGAATTCTGCTGCGTAATCGAACTACTGAGCACCGAAAGGGCAGGTCCAGAGCGCTTGCAGGACAGGAATTTCAACGTTAGTTCTGTGCACTAAGCACTAACAGAACGCTGCAACCGGTGGCAAGCAGTCCACCGCAATAATCCAGCTTAAGGGATGACTCCAGTTACAAGGCGACTTTTCCATTGGAAACTGAGCCGATATGGTTGACTCCTGATTAAGACTGAACCTCCTGCTGATACATCTCCCTGAAGTACTCTACAGTAACCTTGAGTCCATCCAGGAAACGTTTCGTAGGCTGATATCCCAGGAGACTATTAGCTTTGGAAATATCCGCCAAAGAATTTCTTATATCGCCTGATCTTGGCTCTCTGTATGTCGCCTGATGCTCCATTTGAAGCATTTCGCGAATCGATTCGTATAAGAAGTTCACAGAAAAGTTCTCTCCTACCGCCACATTGTAAACCTGGTTAAATGCTTCAGGATTTGTGGCAAGCATCCCGCGAATATTCGCCTGCACTGCATTCTCTACAAAGGTGAAATCCCTGGTCTGTTCTCCATCTCCATTGATATAAACCGGAGTACCTTTCAATATACCAGATACAAACAAAGGTATTACAGCGGCATAAGGTCCATCCGGATCCTGCCTTGGCCCAAATACATTGAAATACCGGAGGCCTGCTACCTTCAAGCCATAAAGCTTTGCAAATACATCAGCATACAGCTCGTTGGTTTTCTTGGTAACAGCATACGGTGACAAAGGATTTCCAACTCGTTCTTCCACTTTCGGCAGGTTAGGCTCGTCACCATACACAGACGAAGAAGAAGCATACACGAAAGACTTCACACCAGCATTCTTTGCCGCAGTGATCATGTTCAGAAAACCAGTCACGTTCACCTCATTGCTTGTCACCGGGTCCTTTATCGACCTTGGAACCGATCCCAGTGCGGCCTGGTGGGAAATATGATCTATTCCTTCACACGCTTTCTCACAGGTATGGTAATCACAAATGTCTCCCTCAACCATCTCGAATCGGGAATGATTCATATAGGGTTCCACATTCTTTCTGAATCCGGTTAAGAAGTTGTCAAGCACTCTCACCTTGCCCGCACCATTCTGGAGCAGGTATGTTACAATATGAGAGCCTATAAAACCCGCACCTCCTGTGACTAAGAAGCTCCTGGAGGAAAGGTCTTCCTGGTGAAATTGCTGCATGCTAAGTCTTTGTAGCTGATATAGATAAGCCACCTGTCGGGTGGCCTATTCTGTGAGAATTAATCCTTTTTTTCCTGTTTTGCGGTAGCTTTCTTGTTGTGTGCTGGTCTGCGTTTGCCGAAAGTACCCATTGTGATTTTGCCGCGCTTCGTGCGCTTATCGCCTCTTCCCATTGTTTATTGATTTTGCCGCGAAATTAAATTAAAAAAAGCAAGAAACGAGCGTCCTTGCTTTCTTCTCCGTTCAAACTATCAAATTATTTCCTGCTGCCACCACCAATCTTGGTAGAGAATTCTTTCCCTGCCTTGAACTTTGGCACTTTGCGGGCTTTGATCTTGATCACTTCGCCAGTCTGTGGATTGCGACCATTGCGCGCAGAACGTTCAGAAACTGAGAAAGTACCAAAACCTACCAGCGTTACACGATCACCTTTTTTCAGAGATGCCACAACAGCATTTGTGAAAGAATCCAGAGCTTCGTTTGCCTGGGTTTTAGTGATGCCGGAGTCTTTTGCGATCTTATCGATCAATTCAGCTTTGTTCATAGCCTGTGTGTGTTTTTATTGTGAAAAATAATCAGTTGAAACAAATATACTCAGCTTTACCACACTTGCAAACATTGCCAGGGAAAAATTTATCTGCCGAAAGCCTTGCCTGAAGCTAGTTTCCACAGTTTACCCACATTCGTCAACTTCGGGTTTAGGTAAAAATCCCACTATTCTATGATATGAATATGAATATATGCTATGCATTGCTGCATGCTTCCTCCTGCATTACAGACCTGAAAGCTATGAAACGGCTGCCAAACCGGGCAAATCCTTTCTCCCTCATCGATGCTGCATAATCGCTGATATATGTCTTGTAGTCGTCCAGTGTCCGGCAAAAATACTGGGCACTAAAGGTTATTCCCTCTGCCTCATCCTGCTCGAGCAACCTGCTTAGCCTATACCCTGTAAATAACCCCGTCTGAACCACTTCGGGCATATGTTCTTCTTTCATCCAGTTCAGCCATTCTTCAGCTATTTCTGGTTCTACTTTAACAGTGACATTATAAGTGATCATGTCGTTACCATTTTTCTTCAATCGACTCAAGTACCGTTACATAACTGATGTACCGGTCTTCAGAAATTTTCTTGTTCGCGACCGCCTCTTTCACAGCGCAGCCGGGTTCATTAATATGCATACAGTTATTGAACTTACAGTTTGGTAGTTCACGACGCATCTCAGGATAGTAGTGGGAAAGTTCCTCTCTTTCCATATCTATCAGCCCAAACTCCTTTACTCCTGGTGTATCAATAATACTCCCTCCAAAGGGCAGGTCAAACATTTCGGCAAACGTTGTGGTATGCTGGCCCTTGCCACTCCAGTCTGAGACTTTAGATGTCTTTAGGTTGAGCCCTTCAACCAGTTGATTGATAAGGGTGCTTTTCCCCACACCCGAATGGCCACTGAATAGCGTCGTCTTTCCTTGCAATTTCTGTTTCAGTTGAGACACTGAATTTGGCTCCAGAGCGACCACCGGAAAAATCTCGTATCCTGCAGAACTGTACATTGCTTGCCAATGCTCCAGTTGCTTTTTGTGTTTATCTTTTAGAAGGTCAATCTTGTTAACTACAATAATAGCAGGAATGTGATACGCTTCTGCAGTAATCAGAAAACGGTCGATAAATCCATTTGAGGTTCTGGGCTCCGCAATAGTCGCAATTACCAGAGCAAGATCCAGGTTGGCAGCCACTATATGCTTCTGGTTTTTATTATGGGGCGAAACTCTGACGATGTAGTTC
>JAFAAT010000129.1 GCA_023426425.1 Bacteroidota bacterium
GAGGAAGGTTTGAGACGTATACACAGACCTTAAATTCTTTCAATCGCTCGGGACAGTACATTGACAGGACTGATGTGTTTCAGGATCTTCTTCCTTCTATGAATCTTTCATACAGTCCTAATGAAGATGTAAAGATCAGACTGAGCGGATCCAGAACAGTGAACCGGCCTGAGTTCAGGGAGTTGGCACCTTTCCAGTTTATAGATTTTGAGAACAACTGGACAGTGATTGGTAACCCTGAGCTGATCAGAGCGAATGTAACGAACGTGGACCTGAGGTATGAATATTATCCAGCACCGGGTGAGGCGATAACTATTGGTGCGTTCTATAAGCATTTTAAGAATCCAATAGAGTTTGTGATGAATGCACAGTCGAACTATGATCTGTTCATATTTGGGTATAAAAACTCACCGTCTGCAAGTTCAATGGGTGGAGAGCTGGAGTTTAGGAAGAACCTGAGTTTTATAGCTGACAGGAACTGGCTGAAGAATCTGACACTGGCGGGAAATGTGAGCTATATATACTCGAAAGTGGACCTGGAGAAAGAGGATAGCAGACCTATGCAGGGGCAGTCGCCATACCTGGTCAATCTGTCGGCCATGTATAATGATGCGGAAAGAGGAATGGGTTTTAGTGTGTTGTATAACAGGATTGGTGAGCGTATATATATTGTGGGTACTGAAACAATCAACACCATCTGGGAGCGTGCGAGGAATGTGGTGGACCTGCAACTGAGTAAGACCGTGTTGAAGAGTCGGGGTGAGTTGAAGTTAACCGTTTCTGATTTGTTCAATGAGCCATTCATGTATTACATGGAATACGATCAGAAAACGGGGTATAATGAGGCGAGCGACCGGGCGTTTCAGCAGCGGAGATTTGGAACCAGTTTTACTCTAGGTTTCAACTATCGACTCGGTAAATAGGACGGTTTTAATGTAAATGACCGGCAGTTGTAATGGCTGCCGGTCATTGGCATTTTTGCAGGCAGGTTGAGAGGAAATTGATGGAAGGGTTTGTTTAAGGATTGAGTGGTTTTGATGCATGTTTGACGCCAGGTGTATGCTTGCCAGGCGTTACGTGTGTACTGAGTCGGTCTAGAGAAGGTATGGAGTGAATATGGAGGAAATATGGAAGTGATATGGAGTTAGTATGGAGTTGGTATCGGGAAAAGTCTCTAGAAAGTCTCTATGCCAGGGAGGACTTTGAGATAATGGCGACTGTAACAAACTGGTATGATGTAGTTCAGGGCTCTCTGGTTTAAATAAAAAAATCGTACTCAAATTGCCTTGTCAGATCAGCCGGAGCTGGTGGTAATATTAATATCAGAAACAGAGAATGGTAACCCAGTGTTTGTGAGATTTTTTGGGAATGAATGTTGGGTATGGGAATGGCGGGATGAACGGCGAAGATGTTTCTGTTTATACTTAACACAGAGGTAACCGCTCCTTAAGACAGCCGTAATATAGCGCAGGTAGTTTTGCTTCAAACTAATCAAACAATGAAGTTTTCAAAACTTTTACCAGTGCTTCTAGTAGGCTCACTTTCAACCTCCGTACTCACCACTTCATCCTGCAAGAAAGATGATGACAAGATTGAACCGCCTGTGACACCACCAATTAGCAGCAACTATCTGCTCACGGGGGACGTGGACAGCAATGTGACATTGAAGAATGACTCGGTTTGGACATTAAAAGGCTACGTGTATGTGAAAGACGGATCAACGCTAACTATCCCTGCAGGTACAATTATCAAAAGTGACATCACTGATAAAGGTGCAATCATCGTAGAGCGTGGAGCGAAAATTATTGCAGAAGGAACTCCAACTAACCCGATAGTGTTTACTTCAGGACTTCCGAAGGGTCAACGCAGGCCTGGGGACTGGGGTGGAATAATCCTTCTGGGTAAGGCACCAACCAACAGATCGACTGAGCCTACAATTGAAGGTGGTGTGAACAGAGGCTATGGCGGATCAGATGCAGCAGATAACTCTGGTATCCTCAAGTATGTGCGTATAGAGTTTGCTGGTATTGCTGCAGCACCGAATTCGGAGATCAATGGCTTGACACTAGGAGGTGTTGGTAGTGGAACAGTGATTGAGAATGTAATGGTCTCCTATGGTAATGACGATGGTTATGAATTCTTTGGTGGTACCGTTAACCTGAAGAATATCATTGCCTGGGCATGCCTGGATGATGATTTTGATTTTGACTATGGGTATACAGGGAGCATACAGTTTGGAATTTCTGCCAAGCATCCTCAGTTTGCCGATAATGCTGATGCATCCAACGGTATTGAAGCAGACAATGATGGTTCGGGATCGCCTGCAACTCCATATACACATCCAAAACTCTCGAATTTCACGTTTGTAGGACCTAACGGACGTTCAAATACACAGGCAAATCACAACTTCGCCAACCGCTGGCGCAGGGCAGTGCACTTCACGCTGAGAAACTCCATCCTGGTGGGACATCAGAAAGGTGGATTCTCTATGGAGTCTGCGGAAACTGCCAACAGTTTCAAGAATGGAGTAAGCCAGTTTAGGAATAACCTGGTGCATGCAATGACCAGACCGTTTATTGGCGGATCGGAATCAGGCATGACCGATTCGACTGTGAAAGCTATGGTCCTGAATGCTACGAACGCCAACAAGCTACTGGACAGTGCTAACCAGGTTCAGTTTGCAAGCCCATGGTCATTAACAGCTCCGTCCTTTGTACCACAAGGAAGCTCGATAGCGCTTAGTGGTGCAGACTTTGCAGGCTTAGACAGCTACTTTTTGCCTGTATCCTTTGTGGGTGCAATTGGGAATGATGATTGGACACAAGGATGGACTGAGTGGGATCCGAACAATGCAGATTATTAATATTTTCAAAACCTAAGCAAAGGTGCCTCTTTGAAAGAAGGGGCACCTTTGAATTAATGGTAGGCTTTTGGTATGGAAAGAGAATGCTTTGATTTTGCTCCAGTAGTAGAAAAAGACATAGCTGTACTGGTGGATATCTTCAACTATTATGTACTGAACACTACGGTGACGCTGAAAAAGGAGACGCTTGGCGTGAAGGAAATGCAGGATCAACTTTTCTTTAAAAGTCCCCTATATCGATCATATACAATAAGAGATGGAGGAGGTGTTGTTGGATATTGCAGCATAAAGCCGTGGAATGATCCGGAAGCGTGCAGGCAAACAGCTGGTGTGAGTGTTTATCTGGACAAAGATCATCGTGGGCGAGGCATAGGTAGTATTGCTTTGCAGTTTCTGGAAGAGAGGGCAAGAGAGGAGCAAATATGCAATCTCATATGTGGCATGACCAGCGAGAACTATCCCGGCCACAGTGTTGCGAGGAAGAATGGCTATGTGCGGTGTGCCCATTTCAGTAAAGTTGGGCTGAAATTTTCGCGCACGCTGGATATGCAGTTTTACCAGAAGATTTTTACCCTGGCTTAAGTGAAGCAGGTAATGTCGGTTGAGTTGTATATGTCTGTAGTACCGGAAAGCCCTGAGCGAAGTATTCAGCTATTTTCATTGGCACCTGCAAGCTTCCTGATTGCTTCTGCTTCTTTGGCTGCTTTTACACCTTTTACAAGGGCGAAGATGATGAAAAATTTCATTAAGGCTCCATTATACAAATTTGTTGGGTCAAGAAATCCGAACAGAGCAATTAGGACGATGTAGGAAACTAATCCGGTAGTCAGGCAAAGGAAAGGCTTCTTTTTTGTCGCCAGAGCAAGTGCAAGAAAGATCATTGCAACAAAAGCATCTATCCCGAAGGCTATGCTGCCTGTGAATTTATCTTCAGCGCTATAGTATTCGTAAATTCCCATCAGAAACTGGGCGATTGAGATGAAGATCAACAAGCCCCTTCCCTGGTTAATTTTCTTATTGCTTTCGGTCAGGTCTGGTGTTTCTGGAAAAATAGATTGGGTTCTGTCGGATTCCTGATTAGTGTGTTCCTGCATGTGGCTTCAATTATCATAAACCTAGAAAAAAAAGATGATTTAATAGTTCTTTTTGTTGGGAGCGATAGAAAGTTAAAACTATTCTTACTGTATTTCGTGTACAGTTTCATTGCCTTTCCTATTAAAAGAAGTGTACATTTACGAATAGTTTTCACAGAAATAAGTCAAAAGTTGTAGGTATTACATCGCTGAGACTCAATGATTCATAGCCCAGCGCTTTTAAGCACTGAATCATTTGTCTAAAGCAAAAATGAATAGGATTCCTGAGCATCATGGTTGGAGTATTTAACTGGTCGTTGAGACGCGCATTGGACACCTTGCCGGATAGTTTTGCGCGGGCAAGGTTGAAGATCATTTTTAATATTCTGGTTTTTTCACTTGCAAAGGCTGGAATTGTCCTGGGCTTTGCCGGTGCCCATGAGCAATGGAGGCAGTTTGGCCGTGCTGCGGTTGCCCTGGTGATTTATGGGTTTATGGTGAAGCTTTTGCTGGCCCGCCCTGGTCTGGTAAAAGTAGTAGCCCATACGATGCTGGCTCTGGGGGTGATGCTTGTATGGTCGAATATCCTGTGGTATTCCAGCAGCATCAATCTGCCTACGACACAGTTTGTGTTCATGGTGATCCTAAGCAGCTTTTATCTGCTTGGAGGAAGGTGGGGGATTACCTATTCCGTGGTTGGTGTATTACCAATATTAATTGCGGTTGGTACAGGTATGAGTGTGACAGATATTGTCAACGTAAAAGCCGAGGAACTTGCCGCGCCAGGGCTGGCGATTTTCACGGCGCTGAATTTCGTAACGATTGTGCTCACCCATTTTTTGTTTTACAGAGCTTTCCAGCAAAATATCGCTGAACGTGCAGCATTAAATACTCAACTTGCAGCATCCATTGTCGAGGCAAAAAAGCTAGCAGCGTCCAAGACAACGTTCCTTTCGACTATGTCGCATGAGCTGCGCACGCCGTTGAATTCAGTGATTGGCATGTCTGAGCTGATGATAAGAAATAATAAGGACAAGGAACAGGAGGAAAACCTAAGAATTCTTCATTCATCCTCGCTGGATCTTCTGGCGCTGATAAACAATATTCTGGATCTGAATAAAACTGATGCGGACCAACTGATTCTGGAGCAGGTACCTTTCAGGCTCACTGAGCTTGTGAAGAGTAAATGTTCGGGCCTTCAGGCGAGGGCAAAGGATAAAGGATTGCGTTTCCTTGTAGAAGTGGATGAGGAACTTGAACGCGTGGTGACTGTGGGTGATCCAACGCGGCTGACGCAGATATTATACAATCTGGTGAGTAATGCCATCAAGTTTACGGAGCAGGGTATTGTTGTAGTAAAGGTGCAGTGCCTGGAGAAAACCAATGAACAGGTTGAAGTATTGTTTTCGGTGACTGATACAGGAGAAGGCATAAGCGAAGACAAGCACGAACAGATATTTGAGCTGTTTGCGCAGGCGGAAAGCTATACTACAAGGAAGCATGGCGGTACTGGATTGGGCCTGGCGATTGTGAAGCAGATACTGCTGTTGTTCGACAGCAAGATACAACTGGAGAGCAGACCGGGCCAGGGCTCAAGGTTTCACTTTACAATTAAGTTTTTGAGATCGGAGGAAGCATCGGTGGAGGAGGCTGTTTCCGAAAGTAATGAAGGTGGACTCACTGGGCTAAAAGTTCTGGTTGCGGAGGATAATCCGATGAACCGCATCATCCTTGAAAAGCAACTGGATCAGTTGAATGTAAGAGCAAGGATGGTGGAGGATGGCAAACAGGCGTTTCTTGCTTATATAAAGGAGTCATATGATGTTGTATTTCTGGATCTTCATATGCCTGTACAGGATGGATATGAAACCATAAAGCAGATTAGAGCACTGACGGATCCGGCGCGAGCTGGTGTGCCGGTTATTGCATTTACTGCATCTATCACAGAGCAGGATAAAATTGTAGCGGCGGGTTTTGATGATTACCTGCACAAGCCAGCAAGTATGGGAGACCTCCAGGAGAAGCTGGGAAAGTTCGCGAACGCAAACTTTTAGGCAGACGCGTAGGAGTAAGTTTTTGGTGAGTATCCGAAGGAGCAGGAATTCCTGTTTGTCTTCTTTAAGAAAGTGGTTGTGGAGGAGGACCACCTGCTGGTCGTGATTTGTCTTCGGGGAGAGGGATGAATTCACCGTTGTCATTGGGAGGGAGCATGATTCTGCCCTGTTTCCAGTCTTCTTTAGCCTGTTCTATTCTTTCTTTGCGGCTGCTGACGAAGTTCCACCAGATGTAACGATCTCCGAGAGGCTCTCCACCCAGCACCATAAGTGTGCAATTTTCGATTGCCCTGATGGAAGGTGTTTCATGTTTTCCATAAACCAGGAACTGCCCCTGGTAGTAGCGGGAGCCGTCGGATTCCAGGGAACCTTTTGCGATGTAAAGACCTCTTTCTGTAATTTGATGTGGAAGTGAGAAAAGCGTGTTTGCCTGGAGCTCTACGTGTAAGTAGCACAAAGGTGAATGAGTATTCACAATGCTTTTGAGACCGAAGGCTTCGCCAGCTATGAGGCGCATCCAGATGCCGGAGTCGGTGTAGACGGGTAGCTGTTCAGTGGTATAATTGTGAAAAGAAGGGGCGGATTCCTCGTCTTTTTCAGGTAGAGCTACCCAGGTTTGAATCATTTCGAGACCAGTGCCTGCCAGCACTGCCGGATCTTCGAAACGCTCGCTGTGAGCGATACCACGTCCTGCTGTCATCCAGTTGACATCACCGGGTTTTATGACCTGTTCTACGCCGAGGCTATCGCGGTGAGTAACCTGGCCGTTGAACAGATAACTTACTGTGGAGAGGCCGATATGAGGGTGGGGGAGTACATCCATATCTGGTAGGGCAGCAGGTTGGAATTTCACGGGACCTGCATGATCCATGAAGATGAAAGGTCCTACCATACGCCTGAGGCGGAAAGGGAGGATTCTTTTTACTTCCATGCCAGGGGTGATGGCTGCATTACGGGCTTCGATGACGATCTCGGGCATCGTTAAAAGGTTCTTTCAAGGATCAATTCCAGGATATCGACAGAAGTGAGGTAAAATGGGTGTGGTAGGCACAGACCCATTTTACCTGGATTGATCACGGTCTTGAATAGGAAGAGGTAGTTGTTGCGTTTATACCGTTAATTGTGGTGATGTACTTCAAGGTCAGTGCACTTGAATTAAGCGTCAGTATTTCGGCATCGATATCAATGCCCTGATGGGTGAAGAAAAGCCTGGTGTCGTTGTTGGTCAACTGCCAGTTGCCGACTGTCTCGGTTTGAGGATCACCCGGACTGCACTTCGTAGCACCTTCATCGATAGTAGTAGTGTTGTTGGCGTTGAAAGTAAAGACGTTATCTTTTTCGCATTCTGGTAGCATTGCGAATAGATCTGTGTTCTGCGGTCCGACAGGTGCAGGAAATTCAACTAGGCTCGTGCTTGAGGAAAGCTTCCAATATCCTGATGTTAGAGCAGATGCACCGCTAGTAGTAGCAGTCTTGTTGTCATCTTTTTTGCACGCTCCAAGTAATGCCAGGAAAGCGAAAGCGAGGGTGTACTTTTTCATTTATGTTAGATTTACTTTCCAAAGTAGAAAATGCAATGCGAAAATCAAAGTGTCTATGTCAGCCATTTTATGATGTATTTGCTAATTACCAGTGGCAGCCAAATGTTGAGTCCGTCGAAAAAGTACAGCTCAATACCCGCGTTGTACAGAATCTTTCTACCGCTTGGGTTTAGCTTTTATGTATCGGCAAAGCTGGATACATCCATATAATTACTTTACGGGCTAGATGATGATCTGTTGGATGACCAATTTTAGAGAGGAGGCCCAGATTAGCCGGCGTCTGTTGAGACTATCAAGTCGAAAATGATGATATAAAGTCATTTTCCTCTTGATTAATTGCTTAATATTCATAGCTTTGTGAACCATATTTCGTTTTTCTTGCAACCTTTCACTAGTGGTTTTTAGTTCTGCAGTATTTCTGTTCTATTTTCTTCCAGCAGTTCTGTTGCTATATTTTCTGGCCAGGGGAAGTCTGAAGATCCAAAACCTCATCCTTTTTGGGAGCAGTTTTGTGTTCTATTTCTGGGGTGAAAAGCAGTATACCATTCTCGTACTGGCATCGGTGCTATTTAACTACCTGATGGGAATTGCAATCAGCAAAACGCGCAAGCCGGTTAGCATGTGGGTACTTGGCTTTTCGATCATTGCCAATCTACTTGTGTTGTTTTACTACAAGTATTTCGGCTTTTTCATCGCGAATCTCCAATGGTTTACAGACGAAGCTGTGCTTGAGGGAGCTTCCAAGGGTATACACCTTCCACTCGGAATATCGTTCTTCACATTCCACGGCCTTACGTACGTAATTGATATATATAGAAGGGATGCACAGGTTTCCCACAACCCGTTGAACGTGGGGTTATATACTTTGTTCTTTCCACAGCTTGTCGCCGGACCGATTGTCCGATATAAGGACATCGATCAACAACTTACGAAGCGAAGCGTAAACTATTCAGGAATTGCAGAAGGGACGCGGCGTTTCATTATTGGATTCGCCAAGAAGATGATTATTGCAAATGCTGCCGGCGAGGTTGCAGACAATATTTATTCGTTACAGCCGAACCATATGCATGCTTCCTTGCTTTGGGTCGCTGCAATTGCATATAGCATACAGATCTATTTTGATTTTTCAGGGTATTCTGACATGGCTATCGGGCTGGCAAGGATGTTCGGCTTTAAGTTTCTTGAAAACTTCAACTTCCCATATGCGGCACAATCCATCAAGGATTTTTGGAGGCGCTGGCACATCAGTCTCAGTACTTTTTTCAGAGACTATGTGTATATACCACTGGGCGGCAACAAGAAGGGTAGCCTGCGAACCTACGTAAACCTGATCGCAGTATTCTTTCTAACGGGAATCTGGCATGGTGCAAGCTGGAACTTTGTGATCTGGGGCTTGTACCATGGCTTCTTTCTCATCATGGAGCGGTTGTTCCTCGACAAATTGCTGTCTCGCATTCCCGCCATCTTCAGACGCTTCTATACACTCTTCATTGTTTGTGTCGGCTGGGTCTTCTTCAGGGTCGAGAATTTCGGTATGCTAAAGCATATACTTAAGAAGATGTTCCTGGTTGAAAGTGGGTATCTGGATGTCTATAGAGTGGGGTATTTCCTGCAGCCCTATTATGCAGCAGCGCTGATTGCGGGTATAGTGTTCTCATTTCCTGTCCACCAGTACCTAAAAGTCCGTACGGGCATAACTACTAGCCGGCCAGCAGTCAGGATCACGTATGACATTGCTTTTCTGGCACTTTTTTTCCTGAGCCTGTCGATCATGGCTTCCTCTACGTTTAACCCTTTCATTTATTTCCGGTTTTGATTAGACCACGGCTCTATATCACTATACTATTGGCATTGGGCACAGCCCTTTTGGCTGTGATGACGTACCCAATGGTATCGAAGTTGTTCCGGCCAGTTGTGTTGCTGGACCTGAACATCAAGTCGTTTGCAAATGCAGAGTTGTCGCTTGGGTATAACCCGGAACAAAGGATTTTTCTACCGGCATACTCCGACAAAGTCACCTTGCAGGCATCGCAGTTCTTGAAGACTATCACATTCCAGATTCCGGGAGTACGTGAGACGCGGAACCTGCAGCTAAAAATGAACAACAGGCACAATGTGATTATAGTCGAGAAAATGTCTGTAATCCTGAAGGGTGTAACCTATCGCGACACATTGATGACCTGGTATGGTTCGGATGTTCGTAACGCCTTTGCCGAAGTTTCAGATATAAAACTGCCATCCGAAAACCGCGTTTATCTACAAATTAATACCGGGGCAAATGACCCCTTTATCTTGTTTAATGAGAAGATATCAAAGATCGTAGAGGAACATTCTGCAGGCCATAAACTTGAAGGAGCTAAGATTTTAATTACTACCCTGCTTATCTCTCTATTTATTTGCATAACCGTTTTTTATTTCATGTGGCCCTGGTTGAACAACGGTGCAGTGTTTTCAGCCATAAAGCACGCCGGAATTCTTCCTTTAGGTTTTGGACTGTTTATTTTTTTCATATTCATCAACAATAGCCTCGAACTTGTACCTGATAAAGGAAGCCAGGAAAACAGGGCAGCAGCCAAGAGACCAGAGCTACGGTATGATACCTTTTTTGACTTCCCGGATGAATATTCAAAATATGCCCGGGACCATTTTTCCTTTCGAAACTTCCTGTTTTATGTCAACTCACTGATGAGGGTGAAGGTCTTTAAGACTTCACCACTGCCGTCAGATGTGATAGTGGGCAAAAATGGTTGGTTTTTTTACAACGAAATTGGAAGTATGGCAGATACGCGTCGATTTGCCGACGTAAGTCCTGCCGAATTGCACCTGATCAGTAATTCACTGATGCAAAAGAAAAACTGGCTGGAAAAGCGAGGTGTTAAGTTTTACGTGATAGTTCCTCCCAATAAAGACCGGATCTATCCTGAATACCTGCCAGATGATTATTTCATTACTAACATTGGCAGCAACCGACTCGACCTCTATAAAGAACACCTCTGGAACAATTACAAATTCAGGCTAATTGATCCCACAGACTCGTTGCTTGCTGCAAAAAAACGAAGGGATGTGTATTATACGACAGACACGCACTGGAATCTTTTCGGAGGTTTTAAGGGATACCAGGTGCTAATGAATGAAGTTGTGAAGGACTTTCCTCATTTGAAGCCATTGAAAGAAGAGGACTTCCTGATTCATGAAGAGGTTACAACAGAAGGTGATATCGCCGGTCTCATCTCACTTCAGAAGGATTTTACAAGAACTGAGATTCATATGCAGCTTCGGGATACCAGCAAGCAACTTATACCTGCTACAACGTCTGAAATCTTTATCCCTTTTACCAACAACAAAACCATAGATAGCTCAGAGCTGAAAGTGATCGTATTTCGCGATTCATATTGTAATTACCTTACCCCTTTCCTGAACGTGCACTTCAAGGATGCAATCTATGTCTGGTCCTATGAGTTTATGGAGAAAATGATAGAGGAAGAGAAGCCTGACGTTGTCATTTTTGAATCTTTGCAGCGGTTTATGGCTGCAGCATTCCTGCTTCCGAATTCGAAGGGCGTGGAGTAAATTGAAGTTGCTGGCTTCTTAAGTTTTACAGACTATTACACCTTGATCAGGTGAGCTAAAGTAGCCTTGTCTTTTCGTAAACCCCAAAATACTTTCCCGTGATCTGAAGGAGAATGTTGGGAAACACTCCTCCTTTTAAGCTCCCTCAGAACAAGCCTCATTGTGAGACTGTTCTGAGGAAGCCTGATGCTTTTCAGGAAGCAATAAACTAGCTATTACGCAGAGAAGTTGAGACTAAAATCATGCGCTCCGAGGCTCAGATTCGGGCTATAGCAGGGATCATGGGCGATCACAGTCCGCCAACGCTCTTCAAACATGGCCATCTCTCTAAGATGTCTTTGGTAAGACTCTTTACTTTTATGAGGATGTCCGCGCGTAGACGATTCAAAATGGTAAAGCTGTACGTCCGGTAGATACACATTGTAATAGCCAGCCTGCTGAATTTTAAGACAGAAGTCGACGTCGTTGTATTCCACTTCAAATAGCTCCGTCATTCCACCAACTTCGAGGAACACCTCCCTCCTAACCATCAGGCAGGCAGCAGTGAGTGCTGAAAAGTTATTCATGGATTGGAGATAGTTAAAATAGCAAGGGTCATCCTTATGCGCATTGACAAAAGCATGTCCGGCGATGCCGCCAAGTCCTACTATCACTCCGGCATGTTGCACATGGTCGTCGGGGTATAGAAGCTTGGCACCTACTGCGCCGGTGTTCGCATGTTGTGCGTGCGAAACCATGGTCGACAGCCAGTCTTCGTGTATCACCTCCATATCGTTGTTGAGGAAGAGGAGATAGTCGCCGTCACAGGCAGCTACGCCCATGTTCATGAGCTTTGCAAAATTGAACGGAAATGAGGCGTCAATGCAACGGAACCGGTCTTTATACTCCTGGGTATAATGATCCATGAGAGCGAACAACTCAGGACTTGTACTGTTGTTGTTTAATACTATTACCTCAAAATCTGGATAGTCGGTAAGCCTGAATATCGAGTCGATAGTGTTTTTTGTGAGTTTTACCTGGTCCTTTGTGGGAATGATTATGCTAACCTTCCCCGGGCGCGTGATCTGGTAGCGGATACGGTAGCCCCTCAGGCCTGACAGATATTCTACCTCACCTGGAGTTTGCCTTCGTTGCAGCGCCTCCTCCAGGGCTTTTTTCGCAGCGATATAGGCATAGGGTTTCACCTCTTCACTTTGGGCTGCAGACTTTTTATGTATTCGCCAATGATAAAGCACTTTGGGGATGTGCCCTATTTTTTGTGTCTGTTCTGTAGCGCGCAGTATAAGGTCGTAGTCCTGGCTGCCTTCAAAGCCAAGGCGGAACCCTCCTATTGCGTCGACCACTGCTTTTTTCATGACTACAATATGCCCGAAGTAATTTCTTGAAAGCAGGCTGTGGGGCGCCCAGTCAGGCTTGAAATGCGGCACACTGTGTCGGTCATATTCATTGATTTTATCCTCGTCTGAATATATTATCTCATGTTCCGGATGGTCGTTCAGATGTTTCGCCACTTCAAACAGGCAGTTCTCAGCAAGTGCGTCATCATGATCCATCAGCACGATATAGTCACCAGTTGCGAGCGCCAGAGCTGAGTTGGAGGAAGCAGAGATATGGCCGTTTTCCTTGCGGAGGACAAGTTTGATACGCTTGTCTTTGGCAGCATATACCTGAAGCAGACGCTGAACCTGGGAATTGGGAGAACAGTCGTCAGCGATACAAAGTTCCCAATTCTCATACTGCTGGTTGAGCACAGATTCCAATGCCTTTCGCAAGAACTGAACCGGCGGATCATATACAGGCATAATAATACTGAACTTCGGAAGTATGGTAAGTCCACTGTAGTACTGTTCGAATCTTTCTCTTAAGACCTCTGGTTTGAGCTTTCCCTTTATCCAGTCATGATAGGTGAAGACATTCCCATTTTGCATATCCTCAAGAAGCACTATTCTGACTGGCCGGTCTTCAGCCAGAAGGTACAGTCGCTTGAACAAGCCACGAAAGAACTTCCGCACGAATCTGAATCCAGACCTGCTCATGGCGAAATGAAGAAACTCGAGCATGCTCTTCAGGATGCTCTTCCCTGGTGCTTTCTTTTTGAAGAATATCTTTTTGATTTTGCCGAGCTTTTTACCCAGCCTGTAATACCACCGTTGTTCCAGTGCGCTAATTCGCTCCTGCAAAGAAGTATTGAGCTCATTTAGAGCAATTCGTTCCTTTTTGCTGTGTGAAAGTAAGGATTGAAGTGTTTGTATTTTCTGTTGCAGCACACGAATCTCGCTCTGAGGCAGGTGCTGCCTTTCAGATACAAGACGAATGACTGCTGAAAGGTGTTCCTGGAACAGATCATAATGCTTATTGATGACTGCTCCATAGCTTGTCGCCTGATACTGGGATTTATTCTCAAGCGTCGTCTCAATATCAATACTTCCCGGAACCGGTGCCTGAGTAGCGAACGCCTGGAAGGCGCATGAACCGGGTGCTGAAAGTGCCCGGATCGCAAAATCCCAAAAAGTGTTATTATCGGTAAAGGACTCATCGAAGCCCGCCAATTCCTGCCACAAGGAACGTTGTATAGCGAGGTTGCCATCAATTGCGAAAGAAGTAAGTACATCGGGAAGGCTAACCCAACTTGATTGCTGCTCAACAGTAGCTAGTGTGAATGAGAAGCTAGCTTCATCTTTTTCTAGTAGTGGCGACAGGAACTCAGTTACTGAATAATTATGATTGAGATTCCCGATCACCAGGGTTGGCGAATCCAGCTTTGCAATGAGATGGTTCAATGTATGGGCAAGACTCACATCGAATGCGTGGAAGGAAACCGTCAATGCCGGTTGGTCAGTAGCCAGTTCCTCCCGCATGTGCGCAATCACTTCTGTTGATCCGAAAATAAGCACTTTGGGTGCGGAAACAAATGTGTCCCTCAGTTGACTCAGGATTGAAAGGAGCTGCTTTTTTGCCCTTTTGTCCTTTAACCGAAGTATGAAAGAAACCTCTGATCCATCAAACCAGCCTTTCTGCGAAAGCAACAGGTCCGCTTCCTTCACAGCTGAGTAAAGATCAGTGGGTAATTTGTGCCGGATGTGCTGGTCTTTGATAAAGGTTGACTTAGTTTTGGCGGGGGGTGTATAGCTAGTTTCAGCAACTGCCGCCTCGATGGGAAGGTGCTGAAGAACAAGAGAGCGTGTCCGCTCTAGTGTATCTGCATGAATCAGGCAACAGGCACTGCCCAGTGCTGCCTTGTACTTAAGTAGAAGTTCTGCATCACCTTCAGGCATGTATTCACTGTAGAGAAAAACGAAGTATGCCTGCTCAAACAAGCTCTGAATGTCGAACTCTTTAAACTGTGAGTAACACCAGACCAGACCCCACAACGTACCGTTCGACATGCCCTCTTCAAGAGTGAGCATAGCCTGCAACCTAATATCCTGGATTTTGTGTCCGGCCACATGATTTTTGAGGACAGGCTTGAGACGTTCGCAATAGAAGTAATTATTTTCCTTATCGATTACTCCGCTCAACCGGCGATACTTTGCTGCTGGCAGGAGATGTTGGGAAAGCATTATTGCAACGTCCCTGCCGGAATGAACCTCTGGAGCGACGATGAAAATGGGAACCTGTCCTGGAATTATAGAACTGGTTAAAAAAGAGCTTTGTAATGGTTGCATATATCAGTAGCACTTCCTCGTGACACAATCTTTCCCTGTTCTAATAAAATGGCTGAGGAGCAAATCCTGATCACTTCGTCCGGGAAATGTGAAACAAAAATAATCGATTTACCTAAGGATTTAATTTCAAATATTTTATGGATGCATTTTTGCTGGAATCCCTGATCACCTACCGCGAGTACTTCGTCGATAATTAGAATGTCACATTCATTGGCCAGTGATATTGCAAATGCCAGACGTGCAGTCATACCCGCTGAGTAGGTTTTAACCGGCGACCTCAATACACTGTCAGGCAGCTCAGAGAATGCTTTTATTTTTTCGATCTCGTCTTTACCCCGTGGATGACCATATAATGCAAGTAAAAGTGAAATATTTTCAAGCCCCGTAAGTTCCAGCTCAAGACCAGCTCCCAATGCAAGAATGGGCGCAATGCTACCGTTGACCTTTAATATACCATGCTGAGGCTTGATAATACCTGCTATTGTACGTAACAG
>JAFAAT010000157.1 GCA_023426425.1 Bacteroidota bacterium
GGGTAAACATGTAATCATTCAAAGACCTGCTGCCGGCAGCGACTGGTACATCAATGGCTATGTGATCGATGAAAAGACCGGTGAAAAGGTCAGCAATGCTAGCGTGTATGAACCACAACACCTGGTAGCATCTCTCACCAACGACGCCGGATACTTCAGCCTGAAGCTGAAAAGCAAACAGCCGGCCACCGCTATAAGAATCAGCAAGCTATCCTATAACGATACGTCAGTGGCTGTTAAACCAGGAGTCAGCCAGGTACTTACCATCAATCTGTCTGTCAGGGACTATGAGCTTGACTCAATAGTTGTTTCCCCGAAGAAGCGAATTGAAGAGACCTGGATAGGTCGCTTGTTTATCTCCTCCCGGCAAAGACTGCAGACTATAAACCTCGGTAAGTTCTTGGTCGATAAGCCCTACCAGGTTTCGCTCACTCCCGGTATTGGTACCCATGGCAAAATGGCCGGACAGGTAGAAAACAACTTCTCAGTCAATGTGCTTGGAGGCTATACCGCTGCTGTCAATGGCGTGGAGCTGGGCGGCTTGTTTAACATTGTCAGAAAGGACATGCAGTATCTACAGCTTGCTGGGTTGTTTAATATTGTGGGAGGAAAAGTAAACGGCGTCCAGGGCGCAGGTCTTTTCAACCAGGTCATGGATTCAGTGACAGGTGTGCAACTTGCAGGCCTGGTCAATCTTGCAGGTACTGACGTAACTGGAGTACAAGTGGCGGGCATCTACAATCATACGCCAGCAAAAACGCAGCAGGTTCAGGTGGCAGGTGTGGCAAACTACGCTGGTGATAAGGCAGAAGGCGTACAGGTAGCAGGTGTTGCGAACCTGGCCAGAAAAGGCCTGAAAGGCACCATGGTAGCCGGAGTGGTAAATGTCAGCGACAGTCTGATGGAGGGCGTACAGGTAAGCGGGGTATTCAATTTTGCCCGGAACCTCAAAGGTGTGCAGGTTGGACTGGTGAATATTTCCGACAGCTCCAGTGGCTATAGTATTGGCCTGATCAACTATGTGCGCCATGGTTATCAAAAGTTCACTGTGCATTCCAATGAGGTGATGCAGCTTAACGCCTCTTTCAAGACCGGTACTAATAAGCTATACACCATTCTGACTGGCGGCTTCAATCCCAATGGTCATAGCAGGGTAGCATCTTTCGGATATGGCCTGGGACGGGAACTGAAGCTGTCCCGGACTGTATCTCTCAATCCTGAAGCCACCGCTCAGCATCTTTACCTTGGTGATTGGGATCATTTGAATCTGCTCAGCAGACTGGGTGTCAGTGTACACTTGCAACTACATAAATTCATAGCTATCTACGGCGGACCGGCATACTCTGTCTACTACTCCAGTCAGTCCATTTACAAGCCCGGCTTCAAAACCGATGTGGCTATTTCAGGATTCGGTTCCACTGGTTTTGATAATCGCACCACAGGCTGGCTCGGCTGGAGCGTTGGTGTAAGCTTCTTCTAACCCTTCCCTCTGTCCCCCCTTTGTTTCGGATTTTCGGTATTACGTATTCGCATTTCCTAAAGTAGGACTCGCCAAGAGATGTTTGAAACATTCTCTGTTTTGAAATTGTTTCGGATTTCGAGATTCGAATTTCGAATTTCCACCCTCATCCGGGGCATTCACTAAATAACGATGTCCAGGCCATAGTAACCCGGGATCTCGGCGGTATGCTCCTGTGGCCCTTCGCGCGCCACACTACGTCTCAAAAAAACTTTTCCGCCCTATAGGGGTAAAACCATTTCCCGTTGTCTTCTATTCAAATCAGAAACCAGAACAATGAAATTTTCCAGATTAATCCTGCTGCTTTCGGCAATCTTCCTCACAACAGTTTACGCTCATGCACAGCAGCAACCATCATCAACTAAGACGACTCCCTCCCTTACCCAGATTATACGAGGTATCGTAACCGATGCTGAATCTAAACAGCCATTGGCAGGCGTGATAGTAGTGCTGCACGGTAACACTGAAATAAATACTACCACAGATACAGAAGGCCGCTTTCTGCTTCAAAATGTACCTGTAGGCAGACAATCTGTTCAATTCGACCTGCTGGGCTTCGAAACCTACACAGCATCTGAAGTGCAGATTATCACAGGGAAAGAGCTGGAACTGAACATTGCGATGAGAGAAAGCCTTACCCAACTAAATGAAGTAGTCGTTAGTGCAGGTAAGGACAGAGTTCGGCCACTCAACGAGTTTGCCACTATCAGTGCCCGGTCGTTTCCTGTGGAAGAAACCAGAAGGTATGCGGCCTCCTTCGCCGACCCCGCCAGGATGGTGCAGAACTTTCCGGGCGTCTCCAACAGCGGCGATATGGACAACAGTATTGTTGTGAGGGGAAACTCTCCCAAAGGTGTGCTTTGGAGGCTGGAAGGCATCGAGATCCCTAATCCGAATCACTTTAGCGGACTAGGGGCCACCGGCGGAGCCGTAAGCATGTTGAACGCGAATGTGCTTGCCTCCTCAGATTTTTACACAGGCGCCTTTCCTGCCGATGTAGGCAATGCACTGGCAGGAGCTTTCGACCTGAACTTCCGGAATGGCAGTACAGAACGTCGCGAGCACACCGTCCAGGTGGGGGCATTGGGTGTGGAGCTTGCAACGGAAGGACCTTTCAGAAAAGGAGGTAAGTCTTCCTACCTGATCAACTACCGCTATTCAACTCTGGCACTGCTGGGACGTTTTCTTGAGTTTGGCTCTATGGTTCCGGACTACCAGGACGCTGCCATCAAACTGAACTTCCCCACAGAGAAAGCCGGTACTTTTTCCATCTTCGGCATGGGCGGATACAACAATGCGAGTAAAACTGCCGTGGCAGACAGCCTGGAATGGGATGATGAGGAGCCAAACAATGGATTTTCCAACAGAAATATGATGGGAGTGGCCGGTATCAGCCACCAGTATTTCCTCACAAAGAACAGTTACCTGCGCACTGTTGTGTCTGCATCATATGACAAAGGAATAGAAGATGCAGATACACTGAACCCGGCAAAGGACTATGAAAAGGTTCCGGTTGTCAACACATCATCTTTCAACTCCGCACTGCGTGCCACGATGATGTACAACCACAAACTGGATGCAAGAAACAGCTTCCGTGCAGGAGTCATTGCACAGCACCTGAGCTACAATATGGACTACAACTACTACCACAGTGGAGAGGAGCAATGGAAGAATCTCCTGACGGGAAATGGAAGTACACAGCTATACCAGGCTTATGCACAGTGGAAGAAGAGAATGAATGAAAAGTTGACTGTGACCGGCGGCGTGCACGGCTCTTACCTCGCCCTCAACGGAAAATATAGCATAGAACCCCGTGCCGCAGCCAGCTATGAGGTGGGCAGACAGAAATACACCCTGGCGGCAGGACTGCACAGCAAGCCGGAACATATATCCACCTACCTGTTTCAGAATAAAGCACAGGGAGTGGAAGCAACCTATCCCAACAAGAACCTCGATTTGCAAAAAGCCCTGCACATTGTAGGTGGCTACGAGACAAGGCTGCCCTGGAGCATGAGGTTGAAAGCAGAATTGTATTATCAGCATCTAAATGATGTGCCTGTAGAGATGGACAGTACCAGCGGTTTCTCTATGATCAATGCCGAGAACATCTACAGCCTGATGGCTACGAAGCAGGGTATGGCGAGTGTGGGTACTGGTGAGAACTACGGAATAGACCTGAGCATCGAAAGACCGTTTACCAATAATTACTACGTGTTGCTGAGCGGCTCCATTTACAAATCGACCTACAAAGATTATATGGGCAAGGAGTATAACACCAGGTATAATAGAGGCTACCAGGTGAACCTGATAGGTGGAAAGGAATTTAAGATCAGCGCATCGGGCACCAAAGTGTTCGGATTGAATGGTAAGCTGCTGTATAGCGGCGGCTTGAGGGAATCTGAAATAGATGTGGAACGATCCATGGCGAACGAGCAAACCGAGATTATTCCAGGTAGCAACTTTACCAAACAGGGCAAAGCTTATTTCAGGGCAGATATCGGCCTTTACTTCAAGGTAAACAGGACGAGGGCCACGCATAGCATTCATTTCGAGGCACAGAATGTGACCAACAACCAGAACTACTACTTCTCCTATTTCGACACCAGGGCGGGCAAGGTGAAGGAAGTATATCAGCTTGGCTTCCTGCCCAACATCAGTTACAGGTTAGACTTTCATTATTAAATGGCATCGGTTCGCCGGAAGAAACCCCCGATCCGGTTCGTGTAAGCATGGTTTAATAGCCCCCGGTGTTTTAGCCCGGGGGCTATATGATTCATTCACCTGACTCACCTTGCGCAAGGTGGCTGGGAGCCGCTACAGGAGCGGAAACTAATCTTAAAAAAGGCCTTCCCGGAACACCAAAATGGCCGAAAATGAGCATTATAGAAAAAACAATTTGAAAATATGTCGCTCATCAGGGCTTATCAGGGAGTAATCAGGGAGTAATCAAGACATAATCAGGTAGGTAGCAGGAAGGTAGCAGCAAAGAAGCAATGTGAAAACGATTGATAATCAATGGAAGTCTGAAAGCGCCAATTACCGGCCGCTATATATTTTGATGTAACGGTATCTGTGAGAGTGCAGGGAAATGGCATCAAACGGAGGGGTTTTCCCGTAGAAGGCAGCGGATAGAGCCCAGATGAAGGATTATTTTGCGGGGTGGAAGAATAATTTTTAGAGCAATATCTGGTGCCGGGTTGTTCACCGAATTGGCCTTTTGTTCCCAGGTTTGTACCTTCAGAAAATGGACGCTGTGTCTAGAAAAATGCTCGAAACATAAAACTCCTATTCCTGGGTGGGTCAACATGCCAGAACGACAATCGCTGAGAACCCTTGTTCGTGGTAAGGGTAGCGGGTCAACATCCCGGAAAAACAGCTAATCCCAGCGTCCTTTACGCTCAAAACAGGTGGGTCAACATGCTGGAATGAAGAATAACCGGCCAGCAAGCAGATTCGAAAAAGGGGGTAGTTAACATGGTCCAGAACGACTGGTCTGGATACAATAAAGCAAAACAATGAAATGAAAACAATCGTATTTATCTTCACAAAAACATTCAAAGGGCATAGCCCAAAAGCCGATCAATGGAGCAACTACAACAAATATCTCAACTCAACTCAAAAGAAACATTATAGACGTGCGTGAAAAGGCCCGTGCCAAGCCACAGCAGAGTTTAACCTCTGTGCCAGTTTACAAAATGAAAATAGGTTTTACTCCGCTACCTTCTTCGGTTTGGATCTGCAGGTAATACAAGCCGGAATCCAGGCCCTCTATACTCAGAGAATTGTCTGGCAGCAAATAAACCTCTCTTACGATACTACCTGTCACCGCGTATAAAACTGCTTTGGCAGTCCCTGAAATACCTTGAATCACTACGCTTGTTCTCGCAGGATTGGGGTATATATTAAATGTTAATTCCCCTGCCGGAAAGGGATTCTCGATATTGGTCGAAAGCGTAGCCAGCTTCACTAACCAACCGTCTCTATCACCTAAATCTGTAGAAATATCTCCGTCAGGAAACCCACTGCTTGAGACAAGAATATATGCACTATCTGAAGATTGTAACAACCCGGTAGTTCCGCTCTCGTAGTCCCAACCTCCGATTGGTCGTTGCCATTCAAGGGTGCCACTATCTGTAAGCTTTATGGCCCAGATATCAGTCGCTCCATGGTGACCTACGACATCTCCGTCATTAGACTCAGTTGTGGCTACTATCATGTATCCACCTTCCTTGCTACATGCCACTGCTTCGGCTTCGTCTGTATTGCTGCCGCCGAAACTCTTCTGCCATTGCAGGTTGCCTGTTTGATCAATCTTGAATATCCAGACGTCCTCTTCGCCACTATTTTGGGAAAGATCTATATCATCAGATTTGCTCCAGCCTGCTACGACAAAGCCACTGTCACTCGTTTGAACAATTTTTGCTGCTGTCTCGACGCTGCTGCCGCCATAGCTTTTCTGCCACAACAAATTTCCCTGGCCATCAATTTTAATAAGCCAGGCGTCTGTTATCCCATAATTAAAATTCCTGTCGCCGTCTGCAGATCCGCTCCACCCGCCAATTAAATAATTTCCGTCGAAGGTTCTGACGATGGATTCGGCTCCATCGGTCTCAGATCCGCCATAGGTCTTCTCCCATACTATATTCCCAACAGAATCCAGTCGCACAACCCAAATGTCTGCAACTCCCTTCAAGTGAGATATGTCACCATCCGTGGACGAGGTGTAACCAGCCACTATGTAACCCTTGTCTTCAGTTGGAACCATTCCGTTGCAATACTCTGTTCCTGAGCCACCATAAGTTTTTTTCCAGACCGAGTCGCCGAGATTGTCAACCTCCATAATCAACCAATCGAAGGGGACGGTCTGTCCAAAACATGTGTACCCGCCATTCTGATTCTGAATAATACCTGTAAACTCGTCAAATACGCTGCTACCGTAGTTTTTCTTCCATACTACCCCAGTTGCAAGATCAATTTCGCAGATCCAGGCGTCACCACCCCCGTGATGACCCGGGACGTCACCGCAGGACGAGCGGGATCCGCCAACCGCAACTACACGTGTGCTATCATAAGTAAAAGCGCAACCTCGGAATGCATCAAACAAATCACATCCGAAGCTGTGTTCAAAGAGTATCTGTTGAGCATTTGTGTAAAGGCTCACGCAGCATGCTAGGATTAACGTCAGTAGGACATTTTTCATACTGGATGATTTTATTGAAATTAAAAACAATTATGGGAGTAGCCAAACTATGTGTGTCAATGGAGTGTAAACTCAGTATACGGGCGCTTTAGTCCCTCGATGCCATTCGGAAAATTCTTGTTTTTCCAGCGTTGCACCACAGAGACTGCTAAAGAAGTACTTGCGACATCTAGCCGTCCGACCTTCTCTGTCGCAACCTATAGAATGGAAGGTCGCTCTTCTGGCGAAAATTTCCGTCGTGTTCTTGGCATATATCCCCTAATTTAAAGTGACAAAACTGTCGTAGCAATTTTGTCCAGCTCATTAGGGGCTAAGACATTGTTACGTCATGCCTTTCTTGTCGAGCACAGGAATATTTATTATCAAAGTTAAACAAAGGGGTTGCTTTTACTACTGTGGGTTACCTGATTAATTTGTACTGTAAAGATGGGATTTGGATATTTCAACCTTTTCGCGACAAGTCCGATCTTTGATGCGTCGAATGAACAATCGTATTGTTCAGGATACCGAATCTACAGTGACAAAACTGTTTTAGCCGTTTTGTCAAATCAGCAAGGTGCTAAGACAGCTGCGGCCGGTCTTTTGGCAGACAGGCACCTAACTCTGAAAATTTTTTTTGCGAAAAACCTTACTTTAGTTATATCGACGGAACCGGAATTATTTATGCAAAGACAACACACCAATTGTAATGCGCTAAGCAGTAGATACCCAGGCGTGTTATTGCTTATCTTTTTTATTGGGTTGCCCGGTATTGTTAAAGCTCAAGACTTCGCTATAAACAACGAGCGGCAGAATATTTTTTTTTACCTCGAAGAAAATCCCATCTCAGTAGTCGTAAATAATTGCCCCTGTAGCGATATCAACGTCACAGCTATTTCAGCTGAAGTTGTAAAGATTTCCGATAGACCATGCAGATTCAAAATTATTCCTGAACGGGTTGGCAAGACCATCCTAACCTTGTCTAGAAAAAGCAGTAATGAGATTATCGGTACTGAGGAATACAGAGTATTACCACAAAGAGTTTGCCTCGCTTTTGCTGGAAAATGCGGGCATGGAAAAGTGAGGAAACATATAGTACCAGGTGTTACAGAAGTTGAGGTAGCTTCTAGCAGCGGTGCTGATTACCATCCTGGATTGAGAATTCAACAATTTATGGTATCGGTCGAAAGAAGTAATAGCGTCATTTTCAAGCAGGAAATCACTGGCTCCTCACTTTCCCCGGAAACTAAAACGTTTTTTCAAGGTTTAGAACAAGGCGATATAATAAGGTTTGATCAAATAATTTGTAAATGGCCTGACGGAAAAATTAGAGGGGCAATAGAGTCTGCGGAATTTGAAGTGATTGAGTAATATGACCTCACATCTGGCGTAAAGCCGCTCTACTAATGTCTTAGCCCCCAATGAGCTGGACAAAACTCCAATTAACTGTTCATCTTTCATTTTAATCTCCTAGGGATAACTTACACGCCAGCCAAGGCTATCCAGCTCTTGTACTGTCAACTCATACCTTTTCAAGACGTCATAGTTGTCACGAACTGTCGGCCATCGATCTGAGTTAATCATACGATTTACAGCACCCGGAATCACAAAGAAAATAACCTTATTGCCGGGAATCTCCTCTCCGATAAATTTTGACCAATCTTTTTTATCAAAACGGATGCTGTTTGCCGGCACAAGTACTACCATATTGGATAAACACTCATCCTTTAATGAAGTGTCTGGAAAAGCCATCGTATAACAAACGCTAACGGTATCTGTACTAGTGTTAGCAAAAAAAATACTGGTAGTATGATCAGCAAATTTTTCACACGAGCTGGAACTCAACACTAAATACGCAGCTAATGCAATGAAGTATTTTTTCATAGTAAACTAATTTACCAAATCCCCTTATAAATGTTTAGGGGGACAAAAGCTGACTGGCAAAAAGCCAATTCAATTCCTCTGTTTCCTAAGTAGCCATCGTACCCACCGTGGAGTGGATCAGGCCGGAAGTAGGAAACAGTTGTTTCTGTCCGACTCGACCATTTTTCTTAATCTCATGGAACTCCCAAATTTCCCCCCAGAGTTTTAATCACAGTGTCTCAAAATCCTGCCAATTGGCTGGTCTTCATAAAGTCTTGGGTGATCGCATTAATATGTGTGTTAAGCCCTCGCCTGAGAGCGAAATGGTGTAAGTCCTAAGTTCTTAACCTTATCCGCCATAATGCGCAGATTATACTTGGTTTGAAGATTAGCCCATATTTCAGGTGTACCACCAAATACAGCCGCGATTCTATAGCACATTTCTGGGCTAATGTCTGACTTACCATTGATGATATTGGAAAGTGTTGTGCGCGTTACCTTCAATAGTTTTGCAGCCGCCGTAATGGTTAGCTCATTAGCGCTTATCACTTCTTCCCTTAGAATTTCACCTGGGTGAATATTCCTCATGTCTCTTTTTAACATAGTATACTCCTTTTAATGGTAATCTAGAAAATCCAATTCCGATGCATCTTTGCCGTCAAATTTGAATATAATTCTAAAATTCTTATTAACCTTTAAACTCCCGATAGTCTTTTGTGTAACCTCCCAATTTGTAGGAATTAAAAGTCAATTTTTAAACTGTCCTGGTTTTAGGGGGCTAAGACAGCTACAGCCTTCGCCTTAGCCCTCGCCTTCGCTTCCAACCTTAGCTCTAGCCTGGCATTCATCCCACCTCCCCTCGCGCCATAGCCTTCGCCCTCGCCTTCGCGTTCGCCAAAGGCCAATGGCCAACAGCCAACAGCCAACAGCCTTCGCCATCGCCTTGCTAGCCTTCGCCTCTCGTGTTACCCTCGCGCAGGTATCCTCGCGCCTATCTTACATCGCTTCGAATAGCATTCCTCTGCTCGGCAGAACAGTAGCACCGTGGTTTAATAGTAAGACCGCCGCCATCACGGAGTCTTTGATTTTTTGCTACTTTTTTGGGCAAGCAAAAAAGTAGGGACTGCTACCCCCCCTATGGCCTATGGCTATTACAGCCTACGGCTCCCCTGCCTTCACCTTAGCCATATCCCTCTTACAATCACCCTAGCTTCTAGTATTCAAAAAATCTGCATTCCAAAAAAGTCGTCTCTTATTCGATCATAGACGGCTCTTAGACCGAGTATTTTCCGTCGTTATGATCTAAAAAATTATGTGTATTTTCAGAAAAACCTTAACTTCACATCTGTATTTACCTCAGGTAAACACACGCTCTTTTATC
>JAFAAT010000193.1 GCA_023426425.1 Bacteroidota bacterium
GTGCAGGTGACTGATGTAACGGGTAAGGTGGTCAGAACTACCAGGATGAATAGTCCTGTTGAAACTATCAACATGAGCGACTTAGCTGACGGTATATACCTGATCAATTACTCTGATGCCAGCCAGACGAGAACTATGAAAGTGACAAAACAGTAAAGAGCTGGATTTGATAATTGATTAGAAGGAGAGGTTGCCTGATGAGGCAGCCTCTCTTTTAGTTTTCTAATATCGCGGGAACAGAGGGAACATAGAGCTGCAGTCGGTCTCTATAGCGGGAAATACAGTTCGCCACTACTGCCTGTCCACTATAAAACTCAGCTCAGTCACCCCACATGTAAACTGCCGTGTGGTTAGCAACTGTAGCTTTACATGGTCTTCGATCCCGGTGAAAAGGGGAATACCGCGACCTAAAATTATTGGATTGACAAACAGCCAGTAGCCATCGATTAATCCCAGATGCATTAATGAATGTGTGGCCGTCGGGCTTCCAAACAACAGGATCTCATCGCTTTTGCCACCAGATGATTGTTTTATTTTATTGATTCTGTCTGGAAGATTGCCGCCAATAATCTCCGTGTTGGACAATCCAGTATCGTTCATAGTACTGGACAACACGATTTTGTGCACATTGCTGTACCACTTCGAATGTTCGATATCGTGCGTGGTGGGGTTGGGTTTGTCTGCAGCGGTAGGCCAGTAGCTTTCCATCATTTCATAGGTAACACGGCCGTACATGGAAGTATCGGTCTGGCTGATCCGCTTACCCACATGAGTAAAGATCTCTTCATCAGCTTTGATCCAGTTCATTTCTCCGTTCGGACCAGCGACAAAGCCGTCGAGCGATATGTGCATAAAGGAGATTATTCTTTTCATACAGTCAATTTGATCCTGATGCTTTTGACAGAGAGCACACACCTCATCTATTAGGAACTTCTAAATATAGGAAGGCTTGGGGATATCTAAAATTATTTGCGGGTTAATGGAAAACCAAATCTTTCACACCTACCTTAGTCTTTATACGCAAATTTGAAACACATGCAGATGCTTGAAACCTCCCGGTTGCTTATCCGGGTGGAAACTCATGAAGAATACTTAGCAAAATTTGCCGACGCAGATGATGCAACGCTGAAGTCATACTATGGTTTTGCAACCGACGAAGCACTACAGTCTCAAAAGAAAAAGGTTGCGGGTGGCTTCACCACCTATCGTACCACAGTACAGTTCTTTCATCTTGTTCTGAAATCAACAGAAGAAGTAATCGGCGGTATTTCTTTTCACAACTGGTACCCTGGCTTACACCGCTCAGAGCTGGGTTATGATATCCGTACCGAGGCCAACAGAAACAAAGGCTACATGAAAGAAGCCCTTCCCTCTGTGCTCAATTTCGGATTCAGCGAGTTGAAGCTAAACCGGGTGGAGGCATTTACCGCGCCTGATAATTTTCCTTCCCGGAGGCTGCTGGAGCACTATGGCTTCCAACAAGAAGGTTGGTTGAGGGAGCATTATTTTGATAAAGGTGAATTCGTAGACTCGGTATTTTACGGACTGCTGGCAAAAGAATGGCAGGGGCAATAAGCATCTCACATAAGATATCAATGTCCAAATCACATTGACCGCATCAGAGCTTGAGTTGGACAATGCTGAATGAATATTTCTCCTGTGGTACAATACGTAGTACTTTCTCAATTACCTCCGCCATCCGCGTCGTCCCAACCCGACCCGAACTGCGCCTGTAGATTGTCTTGCTGTTCATCCTGAAAGACAACAAGTATCACGGTGGCACAGGCGACCACCAGAAACCGACTACAAGAGATGGCTTTGGGGGCATACATCCAAAGTCATCACAGTTTACACGTTGTATGGATTCACCCATTCATTCGTTAATTTTGCCACCAAATTACTGCTATGAGGTCCGAGGCAACTACTGCGGAAGAATATTTGAGCTCACTACCTGAGGAAAGGAAGGCACCAATGAACCAATTATATACGGTTATCAGAAAGAACCTGCCCAAAGGTTTTAGTGAAGGTATGGGCTATGGCATGCTGGGTTGGGACGTGCCGCATAGTCTTTATCCGCCGGGGTATCATTGTGATCCGAGCCAACCCCTGCCATTTCTGGGTATCGCTTCGCAAAAGAACTTCATTGCAGTGTACCATATGGGCATCTATAGCGATCCGGAGCTGTTGAAATGGTTTGTGGATGAATTTCCGAAGCATAGCAAGCGTAAGCTGGACATGGGGAAAAGCTGTATCCGGTTCAAGAACATGAACGACATCCCTTACGATCTGATAGGAGAACTCGCGTCGAAGATGACGCCGCAGGACTGGATCAGGAGGTATGAGGAGGTGTTGAAGAAATAAACTACAAAGTGTCCAACGCGAGAAATAGAGTTACACAGCGTTCCACTGAGTGGTAGTCACTTGCGGCTGGAGGAGGTGGAGGACCATTGAGGGGGTGTTACGTGTTATAACAACCCGGTTTATCAGCTCTCAAGAGCGGCAGAATTTCCGCCGAAGTCCAGCCTGTACCGACCTAAGTTATTTTTTCAGCTTTGCCACCTGTATCGGAATGAACTTCGGAAGGTAGCTGGGAGTACAGTTTTTAGCAACCATTTCATCCTTATACAAGCCGGTTCGCGTACCTAAGGCAATGCAGCGGTCGCGGTATTCCGGCTCATATACACCTATCTGGCCGGCAGTAAAGTTCATGGCCCATTGTACTTCAGGGGCTTCTTTCTCTATATCCTTTTCGATATCCTTAAGCAGTGCTTCTGTATTGGGAGGAGGTGTTTGTCCAACCCAGCGTAGGCGGGCCTGGTGATACCAGAACACCCTTCTTTGAAGCGGAGAGGGGCTATGCTGCCAGGACTCCATCAGCACAATGGTCTTCTTGTTTTTGGCCAGCTGGTTAGCCATGAGCCAGTCGATCAGCTGATTTCTTTCTTCCAACTGGTACCGCTGCATATCCGCATCCAGCTGGTCAACGACCTCCTGGGTGAGCTGTTTCACATCCATGAGCAGGATGGCGAGCTGCCGGGGCAGGAATTCACCGGTCGACCAGAGCTCCATTGCCAGTGCATGATCTTTTCCAAGGCTTTTTGCCATTGTCCTGAGATCGCCAAGTTTGGTATCCGGCTTGATCTGTTTGTACGTCGCTGTTGCTTTTGGTGAGAGGCTCATAACTATCAGTATTGGTCCTGTTGCCTTGGCGCAAAGATAAACTGATTTGGAGGGATCACAGGGTTGGGAGAGGCTGTGAGTACAGCAAAAAAAGTTTCATTTCAATGGGTTACCTTTTTCCATTTTTGGTATTAAGTCATGCAGTAACATGCTGGTCAAAAAACACTCATCACACCCTTGCTCACTGCGAAAAAAACTTGCACTTCCCATTAACTCTTATAGAGACCCTCTAGAGACTAATAGAGACCTCGTAGAGACCCACCTTGCTTATTACTCCGTATTTACTTGGTGTCTCCTTGGCTTCTACTTCGGCTCCACCTGCTTCCAACCCCGCTTCAACCTGCTATAGAAACGATTTCTGCCTGCTTCCAGCCGGGTGCCTCACTGGCGAGATTGATTTTGCATCATCAAATCTTTGCTGCACACCTACCACTCACTGTATCGCAGCCTTAGTCGCTCCACAAAAAAATTGATTATACAGGAGCGGAGTATTCCAATCTGAAGAAACGGGTTCTAAGGCACCAGAAATGAAGCTTTTCAAGCACGCGTTCCTACCTCCCCACAGCGCCAGGCGGTAAAAAGCTCAGGTCTATGCCCTCTACATTCCGCTGGCGAAAGCTGGTTTCAAACGCATCGAAATCGGCGCGCACAACCGGCGACTCCAGTTTATGATGTTGCAACAGCAAGAGCTCGTCACAAGTGTCCCTAAGTGTAGAGAAGATATGCGAGGAGATCAGCACCAGGCTGCCTCGCTCTCGCAGTGCCAGGATGATGTCAGTAATGGCATAGCTGCTCTGGATGTCCACACCATTGTAAGGCTCGTCCAGGATGAAGTAACGGTTTTGCTGCAGCAACACGCCAGTGAACGCCAGCTTCTTCTTCATCCCGGTAGAATAGTTACCTGCATACTCGTCAAGCGGCAAACCGAAAGGGTTGTGCACCTCGGCTTTCAGTCCCCGCGCCTTCATCATCAGGATCAGGTACTCCCTCCCAGTCATGAAAGGCACAAAATGAGGATCAGTCTGCAGGTAACCCAGATGGTCTTTGAGTGGCTGATGGGTCGATTCAATCAACCCACTGCACTCCTCCAGGCCAGCAATGCAGCGGAACAGGGTAGTCTTGCCGGCACCGTTGGGACCAAGAATTCCGTACACCTTGCCGGGTTCAAAGCGGGCACTGAGTTTTTCCAGTACCAATCGCCTGCCAAATTGTTTCGTGAGATCCTTTAGTTCAATCATTAAGATAGCGGTTTAAAGCACGTCGACTCCTGGTATAGAATACCGGTAGTGTGAACAACAGAAATGGCGGCATCACCATCGAGAGCGCCAGCAACAGACTGGTATAGAAATCCATTTTGTGTGGATGACAAACATAACGCACCAATACTCCTGCAGAAATATACAGGGCCGTGCCCACCAGAAAAAGCAGGGCCAGAAGCCAGCGCTCCGGTGCTGCAACCAGGAAGGCCACCAATAATGGCGCTACCAGCACAGACATCTGAATCAGTGCAGTCCTGAGCTTTAGCTTCAAAAAAGCATTCGGTCCGCCCTTAAAACTCCAGACATAGAATTCGGGGTCGGGGTTCTGGTAAAACTGCACACCAAGCAGAACGAGCGCCGCCCAGCCAGGAAGCAGAAAATTGCTGTTGTCCACTATCCAGGCAAGGGGAATAGTCAAATAGATGCCCAGTACCGGGATCACGAACCTGCGGATGCCAACTGCAAACTCATAGGGACGACTACTGAAAATGGTGGATTTCAGTATGCTCACCCTGAGCTGACCACGAAGCCGGTGCAGTATGGGAATAATGGCAATTGCAGGTAGCACCAGGTACCCGTTGCCGGCTATCAGGATGAACAGGAAAAAAGGAATAAGGAGGATGAAACTTTGAACCAGCATCAGCAGGTAATAATCCCTTCGGCGCAGCGCTGCACGCAACCAGTCTGCTTGAATACCTGCTGCATGTGCAATGGCGAGTCCGGCAAAGAGGTAAGCCGACTGTGCGAAGACTCCGCGGTGCATCAGCTGCCAGGAGACAAAAGCAAACAGCGCCAACACTACCGGATAAAACACTGCCGGCAGCAGTCCCCAGTCACGCAGCTGCCGGTTGACCCTACGCCACTGCAGCTGAAAATAGCATACTGCAAGTTCCTGAAAGACCCGGTTCATAATTGAAGATAAAGACGATGGCGGAATGAAAGACGTTAAAAAATCTATGCTGCCGTTTGCACATCCGCTGTAGCATTGCAGATAAATTAGGTATCTTAACTTATTGCTTTCGGACCTCAACCTGTTCGATCTGGCAATCGCACCATTGTTTTTTATGAAAACAGCACTGCTTCTCTTCACTTCAGTCTTACTCGTGAGCTGTACAGCCAGCAGGATTCCGCCTATCGTCAGCGAAAGTTTTTCTAATCGCTACACAGAACCTACACCACCAATAAGATCATTGATTGAAGTAGATGGGTATTTTAGCATCAAGATTAGAGACAGTGCCTGCTATGGGTATGGCAAGAAGAAGGAATGCTATGACTCAGTTATGGGCTATTTTATGTTTTATGATAACGGGGCCTTTGTGGAGAACTTCATAGACACGAGTATTTTGAAACAGGGGGCTCAGGCAGATAGGAAGAAAATAGATCAGTTCTATGGTATGTCAAGTTGGGGTGCATACAGAATCGAGGGTGATTCAATCATCGTTGCCCAATCCATCTTCAAGCCTCCGGTCAGACAATGGCAAAGACATAGTTGGTCTTTTATGGAGTCGAGGTTTCAGATACTAAACCCTACGACTCTTCGATTGGTTAGGCAAAGTGGAGTGACTGGCGACGGAAGGAAATTGGAAAGGGATAGACTTAAAGAAAATCAACCCTTAGTTGCGTCCTTTCACCCCACATTCCTGAAGCCAGCTCCAGCAGATTGGCTCCAAAACGAATTGGACACTTTGACATCGTATAAATAGCTGGTATACTATCTCATGGCAGAAACAAAAACAAAGTAGTGGAACTGGAGGATTTCGAACTGATAGAGATACAGGAGGCTTTGGAAAGAGTCGCCAACTCCTACAGCGTTAGCTTTGCTCCCAGGGAGCTTGAGAACGTAACCACACTCGGTGAACTCCTGGATAAAGTTAAAGCCAAAGCCAATTTTGTACATGTAGAAGATTGCACAAATCAGCAGGCATTCTACAAACTCAGAGAAGCAGTTGAAGTCTCGATGCCACACTTGGATCAAAGAATCACCCTTGACTTTCCTCTGGCAAAAATCCTGGGGAACCGGAGGCGCCGCCGAAAGCTCTCACTTATTGAAAAGCAGCTTGGATTTAAGTTGGAAGTTCTTGCTCCTTCGATGTCTGGGTTCGGCTACCTTGGTGGTGCCCTGGTGTCATTATTTGTTGCTATAGGCCATAGCATCTTTTTGGGTATTGCTGTATCTATTGTCTGGACTGCGATTATCTATATGATACATACGCCGGAAACACTACAGGTCTCAACCGTTCGAGAATGTATAGATGGGATGGTTAGACAGCACTATGCCAAGTGCAGGAGAGTTCCTGGCACAGCAAATGAGACTGAGGTCGACCGCATCTTTTTCGAGATTTTTGCTACGGAATTGGGATTGGAAACCGACCAATTGAGACGCGTTTCGCGGATCAGGAGACAGAGCTAGCATCCTAATCAATTGAAACTGCCGAACGAGGAGAATCACAACCCTGGAGCCCCCCCTCAACACCTCAACCCCTCACCAACTACACACCTCAACAAATCAACAACTACACACCTCCAAATCAACAAATCAACAATCCTCTAGTTGTCATTATGCTGCGACAGGTGCCTGCTCAGCTCATCGATCACCGGGTTCATCACCCTGGCCGTATAC